>JALSPN010000243.1 GCA_026985945.1 Thermodesulfobacteriales bacterium | reverse complement strand
TTAGCCCTCGCCAACCACACGGACTTCCTCCTCAAGCAACACTCCGAATTCCCGAAAAACCCGCTCTCGTGCCAGATCCATAAGGGCCAGGACATCCTGGGCCCGAGCTCCTCCGACATTGACGATAAAATTGGCGTGTTTGGGAGAGATCTGGGCCCCTCCACGCCGAAAGCCCTTCAGGCCTGCAGCCTCAATCAGAAAGCCCGCCGGGGCCTGCGGGGGATTTTTGAAAATGGAACCCGCAGAAGCTCTTGAAAGGGGCTGCCTTTTCTTCCTTTCTGCCAGAAAGCGAGAAAGCTTATGCTTTACCTCCGCAGGAGAGGTTGGTCTTAACCTGAAGGCTGCCGCCACCACCAGACTGCCCGCCGGCAAAAAGAAACACCGGTAAGCAAAATCAAGTTCTTCCCGCAAAAAGTAACGAATCTCTCCCTCTTGATAAAGAAATACCCCGGCCAGAATGTCTTTCATCTCCTGGCCAAAGGCCCCGGCATTCATGGCCACCGCTCCCCCCACCGTGGCCGGCACTCCGGCGAGAAATTCAAGCCCGGAAAGGCCTTTTTCTAGACAAAAAGTTAGAAGCCTTGGTAAAAATACGCCGGCCTCAGCCACCAGAAGGCCCTGGTCCAAATAAAATTTATCTAGCCCTGCAAGAGAAAGGACCACTCCCCGAACCCCTCCATCCCTCACAAGAAGATTGCTCCCCCCACCAAGGACAAAAAAGGACCGGCCTTCCTCCTCAAGAAGGGGAAGAATCTTTATAAGCTCCTTCTGGTTTCGGGGCTTTAAGAAAAAATCAGCCGGCCCCCCTACTCTGAAAGTGGTATAGCTAGCAAGAGGGACATTTTCCTCGAAAGGTATCTCAAATTGTCGAAAATAACTCTCAAGCCTCATGCCACCTCTTCCTGGGCCTCTCCGAGTTCTTTGATAAGGTCTTCTCCCAGGCGATAGATATCGCCTGCTCCCATGGTAACCACTACGTCCCGAGGTTTTAAGAGATCAAGCAACCGGGCCAGAAGCAGGGCCTTTTCTCCGGCAAAAAAGGTGGGCTTAGCCCCCCGTCTTTCCCTCAAGGCCTTAAAAAGGGCCTCACCGGTTACCCCTGGAAGGGGTCTTTCCGAAGCGGGATAAATCTCCGTAAGTAAAAGGACATCGGCCTCTTCAAAGGCCTCCAGGAATTCTTTAAAAAGGGCCCTGGTCCTGGTGTAACGATGGGGTTGAAAAACCACTATCAGGCGCCTTTCCGGAAAGGCCCTTTTGAAGGCCGCAAGGGTAGCCCTGATTTCGGTAGGATGATGAGCATAGTCGTCAAAAATGGCTATCTCCCCAACCCTTGCCTTTTCTTCAAAGCGCCTCTTTACCCCTGAAAAGGACGAAAAGCCCTCTCTTATCTTCTCAAAAGAAAGCCCCAGGGCACGAGAGACGGCGATAGCAGCCAGGGCGTTTTGGACGTTATGCCGCCCGGGCAGCTTGAGAAGGATCTCCCCCAGGGGTCTTCCGCCTTCGTAAACGGTAAAAAGGCTAAAACGGCCGGTTTCTTGTATCCGGGCGGTATAAAAGGCCTCCTTTTCCAGCCCGTAGGTAATTATTTGCAGGTCCTTCCGGGAAATCCTGGCCAGAAGAGAAGATACACCGGGATCGTCCTTGCAGG
>JALSPN010000242.1 GCA_026985945.1 Thermodesulfobacteriales bacterium | reverse complement strand
TGCCAAAGTGGCCCATCTTGAAATTTCCTTCCCCTTTTTTCTGGAGAAGGAGGCCCCGGTCTCAAAGGCCCTGGCCCTTATGGAATACGGGTGCAAAATTTACGGCTCTCTGGGCGAGGACTTTCGAGACCTTATTCTTGAGGTCCGGGTGCCGGTGATGACCGTCTGCCCCTGTTCCAAAGAAATTGCCAATCGCGGGGCCCATAACCAGCGGGGAGTCGTAAAAGTTAAGGTGCGTTTCCGGAAATTCGTCTGGATCGAGGAACTTATAGCAATTGTTGAAGAATGCAGCTCCTCTCCGGTCTATCCCCTCTTGAAAAGGCCGGATGAAAAGTTCGTTACCGAATGGGCCTATGATCACCCTATGTTTGTAGAAGATGTGGTAAGGGAGATTTGCAAGCGGCTTTTAGAACACCCTGCCATTACCTGGTTTGTGGTGGAAGCGGAAAATTTTGAATCTATCCACGCTCATAACGCCTACGCTTACATAGAAAGAGAAAAATCCTAGGCGGTTTGCTGCTCCTGATCTTCAACCTCAAGCTCTAATTCAAAGAAACTTTCTCCGCAGTCGTAACATTTTACATCCAGCGTATTGTCAAACAAGGAGACGTATATTTCGTCGCATCCGCAGGACGGACACGGCCCCTGCACCTGTTCTTCGATGATTTTTCGGATTTCGTCCTGTATTTCCGCTGGAATATCCGGATCAAAGAATATTTTCACGGCTCCCTCCTCTCTAAAGCGCCTGCATCTTAACAATCGCCTTCTATATTGTAAAGCGCTTGTGGCTATTTTTTAAGGATATTTGCTCAAAAATTTGTAACTTTTTTGCCGCCTGTAAAGAGAATAAAATCTCAAAACACGCCTTACATATTCCCGGGTCTCCGGGAAGGGGGGAATACCTCCATATTTTTTGACCTGCTGCGGGCCGGCATTGTAGGCCGCAAGCACAAGGGATAGATCTTTAAATTCCTGAAAGAGGTCCCTCAAAAAGGCCGCTGCTCCTCGCAAATTTTCCCGCGGATCGAATACGTTGGTCACCAGATAGTCTGAGGCCGTCTCAGGCATAAGCTGCATAAGACCCTGCGCCCCTTTGGGGGACACTGCCTGCGGATTAAAATTGGACTCCGCCCTGGCAATAGCCATGAGGAGGGCCGGATCAATCCCATAAGAAAGACCTATCTCCTTGAAGAGGCTTTCAGGAATCTTTTTAAAGGGCGACTCGTCTGTTTCCTTCCATACGATGTGGTTGGTGGGGATATTGGTAAGGTGAAGGACTCCGTTTTCATCCCGGTAGTAGTAAAGTTCGGCCCGGAGAAGAGAAGGTGTGAGAAAAATGATGATTAGCCCGCCGAGGAAGCCACAGAACCTTTGGAAGCCAGAAATTTCTGGCGACATTCTTCGCTGCAAAAGTAGTAAACCCTCCCCTTCCAGATAGCTGTGTAAGCCTCTTTTCTGGCGCAATACACACCACAGATCGGATCCTTAACCAATTTATCGGTCACCGCCGGGGGAGAACTTGAAGAAGCCCTGGATGAGGCCCTTTGGGAACGAAGCCCCTCTTTTAAATCACGCCAGAGAGAACGGCCGGCCCAGTATATCACGAGTAACAAAAAAAGTATTAAAAGGATTCTCAACATAACTTATCAA
>JALSPN010000241.1 GCA_026985945.1 Thermodesulfobacteriales bacterium | reverse complement strand
CTTTTCCACGCACTTTACGAGGTTGTGAACCGCCGAAGCCCCCGCGGTAATGATATGCACCCGGGCCTCCAGACGCACTCCGCTCATCCCCACAGGCTGTTCTATGCCACCCTGATCATCAACAATGTATTCCTGCGGGATGGCATGAAGAATGAGGCGATCGTTAGGGAGATTGATGGCCCGCGCCGCATCTATTACCCTTTCCACGTCTTCTGCGGTGACCTCTCCTCCCTTAAGGGCAATTACCCCGTGGCTTTGCTGGCTTTTAATATGGGTTCCCGCAATTCCTACCACCACGCTGGTAATCTCTTCCCCACAGGCCTCTTCTGCCTGCCGCACGGCCTCAAGAATGGAACTCACCGTGCTCTCAATATTTACCACCACACCCCGCCGAAGCCCGGTCGAAGGGGCAAGCCCTAGCCCTACCGCCCGGATCTCCCCTTCGACCTCTTCAGCCGCCAGGCAACAAACCTTTGTGGTGCCTACATCAAGCCCGACTATCATGAAAATTTCCTCAACTCAGAGATTTAAAGACCAGCGCCGCTTTATCCTCGGGATAATCAAGCCGAACCGCCTTGACACGCTGATACTGTCTGGTCTCGTAAAGATAAACCACGATCCGGTCAAGCTTCCGGTACGCCTTAAGAAATTCCTTAAAACTTTTTCCCCAAAAACGCACCCTGAGGGCGTCCCGGGTAAGGAGTTCAAAGCCTTCGTCCAAAAATTTGAGTTGAGAAAGATTGGCATAGGGAGGCACAAGGCCCTCCTTTTTCTTGAGATAGGCCAGAAGCTTTAGAACCGGAAGGCGAGAAGAATGAAGTCTCCTCGCCTGAAGCTCCTCTTTTGAGATTCCGGCGAGCGCCGGAAGCTCTTTCATAAAAGAAGTTCTGGCCTTCGCGAAAAGCCTCCCCCGGGCATTCACCAGCCAGACTTCTTTCCCCGTGGAGACCATGGCCACGGGTTCTTCTTCAAAGACCCTGAGATAGACAGTGTGAGGAAGTTTACGGGCTACAAAGGCCTTTTCTACCCAGGGATGGAGTTCAAGGCGCTTACGAAGGGCGGAAAGGTCGATCTCAAAGATATTTTGCCCCAGAACCAGGCCGGAGAGCTTGATGATTTCTCCCCGGGAAAGGACCCTTTTTGTGGGGACAATTTCGATCTCAATTTTTGAAAGCCGAAAATAGGGATTTCTCTTGAGGAGATAAAGACTTCCCCCCAAGAGGGAAAGAACTCCCAAAAAGGCCAGCAAAAGCAGGACTTTTTTAGCCCTCGCCAACCACACGGACTTCCTCCTCAAGCAACACTCCGAATTCCCGAAAAACCCGCTCTCGTGCCAGATCCATAAGGGCCAGGACATCCTGGGCCCGGGCTCCTCCGACATTGACAATAAAATTGGCGTGTTTGGGAGAGATCTGGGCCCCTCCACGCCGAAGGCCCTTCAAGCCTGCAGCCTCAATCAAAAAGCCCGCCGGGGCCTGCGGGGGATTTTTGAAAATGGAACCCGCAGAAGCTCTTGAAAGGGGCTGCCTTTTCTTCCTTTCTGCCAGAAAGCGAGAAAGCTTATGTTTTACCTCCGCAGGAGAGGTTGGTCTTAACCTGAAGGCTGCCGCCACCACCAGACTGCCCGCCGGCAAAAAGAAACACCGGTAAGCA
>JALSPN010000240.1 GCA_026985945.1 Thermodesulfobacteriales bacterium | reverse complement strand
CCTCAAAGTGGGCTTTTACCCGGTCAAACTAAACGCCGTCATCATCCGGGGCCAAAACGACGACGAAATCGAAGACCTGGCCCGTCTGGCCCTGGAGGCCCCTTTAGAGGTGAGATTCATCGAATTTATGCCTGTGGGAGAAGGGGCTCCCTGGAAAGATGAAGCTTATGTTTCGGCAGAAGAAATTAAAGACCGGCTACGGGCGTTTGGGGAGTTAAAACCCTGCCCTTCCATAGGAGGAGGGCCTGCCAAAACCTTTACTTTTCCAAATGCCAGAGGGAAAATCGGCTTTATCACCGCCATGAGTGATCATTTCTGCAAGCGTTGCAATCGTTTGCGTCTCACTCCGGAAGGCAAACTAAGGCCCTGCCTCTTTTCCGACGTGGAATATAATCTCAAACCCCTCTTGCGAAGCAGAGCAAATGAAGAAGCCCTGGCGCAGGCCTTCTTTAAGGCCCTTTCCTTAAAGCCGGCCTCACGCCTTCAAGGCGGCTCTCCCCGGCGCCTCATGCGAAGCATTGGCGGTTGACCTCTTCCAATTCTTTCTTAACTTGGAGACGCAAAATCCTCTTGCCAAGAAGGCATTATTCCGATAATCGGTGGTAGCTAATCTGGAGGAGGTGAAAGAATGCGAATTCCAGAAGACAGGCTTTATTCAGAAAACCACCTGTGGGTGAAAAAAAGACGGGGAAACACCGCCCTCATCGGTCTTACGGATCTGGGGCAATTAAAGCTGGGAGAGCTTATCGACATTGAACTACCCGATGAAGGGGACGAGCTGGTGAAGGATGAAGTCTTCGGGAGTGTGGAATCCGCCCAGGGGGTCTTTGATCTCGTGGCTCCGGTCTCAGGAGAAGTCCTCGAAATAAACGAAGATCTCCTTGACGCCCCGGACATTATCAACGATGACCCTTACGACGAGGGCTGGATCGTAAAGGTGAAGCTCTCTGATCCCGACGAGCTTGAAGAGCTCCTTACTGCCGACGAATACGAAGAGGTTTCTGCCGGAGAAGAGATACCCCTTGAGACAGAAGAATTTGAATTCGAAGAAGAGGAATAAGAGATGCGGGTTTTTATGTTTCCAGGCCAGGGTTCTCAATACGTAGGGATGGGAAAGGCCGCCTACGAAGCCTCTCCTGCGGCCCGCAGAGTGTTTGAGATTGCCGAAAAGACAACGGGAATCCCGGTAAAGAGGCTCTCCTTCGAAGGCCCTCTGGAGGAACTAACACGCACTGTCAACCTTCAGCCAGCACTTACCGCCGCCAACCTGGCTGTTTTTGAAGCCTTACGAGAAAGGGGTATAGAGGCCGAAATATTTTGCGGCCACAGTCTGGGAGAATACAGTGCCCTTTACGCCAGCGGTGTCATAACCCTTGAAGACACCTTCCGTCTGGTCCTTAAAAGGGGTGAACTCATGGAAGAAGCCGCCACCCGGAGGCCCGGGGACATGTATGCCGTAATCGGGCTCTCCCGTGAAAAGCTTGAAGAGATCGTTTCTGAGGCCCGGAAATACGGGATCGTGGCCCTCGCCAATCACAACAGCCCTGCTCAAATCGTCATCACAGGGGAGAAAGAAGCCACCAGCCAGGCGGCAAGCCTGGCCAAAGAGGCAGGAGCCAGGCGGGTGGTGAAGCTCAAGGTAAGTGGCGGGTATCACAGCCCTCTCATGGCAGAAGCGGCCCAGAAATTTCGGGCTTTCCTGCGGGAAATCCCCTTTTCTAAGCCCCGCAAACACTTTTTCTCCAACGTTTCGGCCTCCCGGGAGGAAGACCCTGAACGCCTTAGGGAACTTATGGGGGACCAGATAGAAAGCCCCGTAAGGTGGGTAGAAGAGGTAGAAAACATCTTCTCTTTTGGCGGGCGAGAATTTGTAGAAATAGGGCCTAAAAACGTGCTCGCCGGCCTCGTCAAAAAGATACTCTCCCCCGGTGATGTCCGGATCATCACTATTGAAGACCCTAAAGACTTTGAAATCTTAAAAAATTAAGTTCTATCTTTCTCTTTCCGAAATAACTTAAAGCATGGAGAGAAAACGCCTTCCCATAGAGAAGCTTTTGCCCCTTCTGCCGGAATATTTGTTTTTGATTTCTCCAGATTTCAGGATCCTCTGGAGTAACCAGAGCATAGAAAAAATCCTGAAAGAAAGGCCCGAATATTGTTTTGAGCTTATTCATGGACGTTCAAGCCCTCCTCCTGAATGCCCGGCTCTCAAAGCCCTTGAAGAAGGGAGACCAATTCAGGCCATCCAGCGTGCTGAACGCCTGCAAAAGGATTTTTTCGTGAGTGTGGTTCCCATCAAAGAAGGGGAAGAAATTATCGCCCTCTGGCACCTGGCGGTAGATGTTACCCGGGAAGAGTTCTGCGAAAGAGATTTTTCATCTTATACCTACGAAATCATTGGCCACCTGGCGGCAGGGCTCAGCCACGACATCAAAAACATGCTCACCGCGGCCCTGGGAGAATTGCAGGTCCTTTCTCTGATGGCCGAAAACCAGCCTCATCTCAGAAGGCGCTACCAGAAACTCACCAACATCTTGCAACAAATAACCGGCTTCACCCACAAGTTGTGCTCCCTTGGCAGGACTAAAAACCAAAACGAATTGTTAAACCTGAACCAGGTCCTCTCAGAACTTTGCAATCTTATGAAATCCCTAACCCCCAGGCGTATTACCCTTCAATTTTTCATCAATCCCTACATCGGCAACGTCTATCTTAACCGGGCCATGCTGGAGCAGATCATTCTCAATCTTTTCATCAATGCCCTTCACGCCATTTCGGGCTCCGGCCAGATCACCGTGGCCACCTCTCAGGAAGAGGGCTATGCGGTCCTGACCATCGAAGATACCGGAACAGGTATCAGGCAGGACCTGGTAAAGTGCATTTTTGACCCCTATTTCACCACCAAAGAAGATGGCTCCGGCCTGGGGCTCACCCTAGTGAAACGCTGGGTGGAGGAGGCAGGCGGAAAGATAAAAGTCTTCACTGAAGAAGGCAAAGGGAGCCGCTTTGAAGTCTGGCTACCCACGGTAGAGGGCTAAATTCTTTCCAGAAAATCCTTAAGCGCTTCAAAGAAGTATTCCTCAAAAAGCCCTTTGAGGGCCCGGTGGGCAAAGACAAAGTTTATTTCGTTAAAAAAGACCCCTTCTTCTCCTACCAGGAAATCTACCGCAGCCAGATCGATGCCGGTCCGGGTGAGGAGAGAATTTACCAGTTCCAGGGCTTTATCCTCAAGCTCCTGAGAGGGACAGGAGACATATTCTCCCCCCTGCACCAGGTTGCCGCGAAAGTCTTTCCCCTTACGCCGCCAGAAAGGAAGCCTTTTCCTACCGATCACGAAAACACGGAGATCAAAAGAAGAGGGGACGAACTCCTGAAGGATAAAACCAAAGCGCCCGGTGCGTTCTCTTTCCTTGAGAAGGGCCAGATAGCGGGGCCATTCTTCTTCCTTCTCGATTAAATACACTCCCTGGCCCTCGTGTTCGTCAGGGATCTTTAAAACCACGGGGAAGGTAAGCTCTATGGGTCTCGTCTCCGGATGCGAACCAAAAGCGGCAATTTTGGGCACTAAAACACTTCCGGGATGCGGAAGCCCTAAAGCCCTGAAGAGGAGAAGCTGGCCGTCCTTTCCGGGAAAATTCAAACGAACATCATAATTCGGGAAACAAGGAAGCCCCCTCTTACGGACATAGCGATAAAGAGAAACCGGTAAAACCTGAGGCCAAAGGACCGCCTTTGCCCCCTCTAAGGCCCCCAATACCTCATCGTCAAGGGCGGTAAAGGCCCAAAAGTTAGCGTGGCCCCTTACGAGGGGGTGAAACGAAACAATTGGCCCGCGAGGATAAGTGCTTATATTTAAGTCGCCCAAAGTCCACCTCTGGAGGGCTTTTTATGGAGGCGGTAATACTTGCTGCCGGACTTGGCACACGCCTCAGACCCCTTACCGAAAGTTTCCCGAAGCCCCTCCTTAAAGTGGCGGGAAGGGAGCTTCTCTATAGACATCTACACCTCCTCTCTCAAGAAGGTATCAGACGTTTTATTATTGTCATCAACCCGCAACACGAAAAATTTTACCGGGAATTTCTGAACCGTTATCCCGAATTTTCCTGCACCCTGGTAAAAAACCCCCATCCCGAACGGGGAAATGGCTATTCCTTTTATCTGGCCAGAGATTTTGTCTCCGGCCCCTTTGTTCTCACCATGGGAGATCACGTTTACGAAAGGGATTTCATCAAAAAGGCCCTAGGACTCAGAGGCCTGATAGTGGACCGGGAAGGCCTTTTTATCTCCAGAGAAGAAGCAACCAAAGCCCTCTGTGAAGAGGGGCTGGTAATAGCCCTGGATAAAAGGCTTTCCCGTTACACGGGGTTTGATACGGGCTTTTTTCTGCTGGAGCCCGAAATATTTACCCAAGCCCAAAAATTGGTAAGGCAAAAAGAAGAAATAAGCCTTTCGGAAATCATGCAGGAAGCCCGCATCCCCTGCAGCCTCCTTTCCGGATACTTCTGGATGGATGTGGATACCCCTGAGGATCTTAAAAAGGCAACCCGGCTCTTAATAAAGAGAGCCGTTAAGGGAAGCGGAGATGGTCTTGTCTCCCGTCTGCTCAATCGTCGCGTTTCAACCTGGTGTTCAGGTTTTCTGGTAAATTATCTTACCCCCAATCTTGCCACTTTCCTCACTTCTCTTCTGGGACTCATTGCGGCCCTTTTGCTCTTCTGGAATGCGAAAGCCGCGGCCATTCTCTACCAGCTGAGTTCGATGCTTGACGGCATGGATGGTGAAATCGCCCGGGCCAGTTTGCGGGAAAGTCCTTTCGGAGGGTGGCTTGATTCGGTGCTTGACAGGATCGTGGACTTTGCCTTTCTGCTCGGGCTTTACCTTCTTCTGAAACCCGCCTTTGCCTGGCAACAGGCAGTTGCCCTCCTTGCCTTCTTTGGCTCCACCATGGTGAGTTATACCGCCGAAAGATACAAAGGGGCCTTCAAGAGTGACATCTATCGCGACTTTCCTTTGCTGCGTTTCTTTCCAGGAAAAAGGGATGAGCGGGTCTTTTTCATCATGGTTGCGGTTTTGATGGGCTATATCTGGGAGATTTTCGTGGTTTTGGCCCTGATAACCAACCTGAGGGTGGCGGCAACTCTGGGGATGGTGGCTCTCAAAAAGAGATAAGGGCCGCGGCCCAGCCCTCTTCCGTAAGGACCTTCTTAAGCTCGGCTCCAGGATAAAGGGCCCTGATTTCAGAAAGTTGGGCCTCCATGAAACCGGAAAGGATCAGGTGCCCCCCTCTCCGCAAAAGAGAAGGAAAACCAGCCCCGAGAGTTAAAATGGTGCCAATGGTAAGGTTGGCAAGCAGGAGATCAAAATATCCCGGACGGCCACAGGAAAGAGAACCTTTTACCACCAGGATGCGTTCTTCGTAGCGATTGGCTAAGACATTTGAACGCGCTTCTTTAACGGCCCGCTCGTCAATATCGGCGGCCAGAATTCTAAAGGCCCCGAGTCTGACGGCACAAAGGGCCAGCACCCCGCTTCCAGTGCCAAGATCAAATATGCTTTCAGGACGGCCCCTCTCAAAAACCTCTGCCAGTAAACGGACGGAAAGCTTGGTGGTGGGATGAAAACCGCTTCCGAAAGAAAAATTGGTCTTGAGAATGATTTCACCTTCGCGAGGGGAAATCTCTCCCCCTGGAGAAACGACTACCAGGTTTTCTGTATATTGCAGACGGTAACCGGAAACCGGCCCTGGTGAAGGAAAAAGACCGGTCTCAAGGATCTCAACCTGAGGAGCAAAATCAAGGACCGCTCGCAAAAGAGCGTTTATGTCTTCCGGCTCAAAAACCAGGATCAGATCTTTTTCCTGTTCGAAGATATTGATTAGCCTGGGATGAGAAAATTTTTCCGCCGGAAAGGTCTGCGGCGAAACCCTTAAGTGTAAAAAATTCCGGGCAGAAGGACGGAATTCCATCAAAAAACCCTGCTGCTATCGAGAAGAAGGGTTACCGGCCCGTCGTTTACGAGTTCCACCTCCATCATGGCCCCAAACCGCCCGTATTTTACCGCAAACCCTTCTTCCTGAAGTTTTGAACCCAGAGAATGATAAAGCTTTTCAGCCCTTTCAGGCGCTGCGGCCTTATCAAAGGAAGGCCTGTTTCCCTTCCGACAATCTCCGTAAAGGGTAAAATTCGATACCAGAAGAATTTCACCCTTCACATCCTTTACCGAAAGGTTCATTTTACCCCGCTCGTCCTCAAAGATCCTCAGGTTGGAAATCTTACGGGCCAGGTAGGCGAGATCTTCTTCTGTGTCTTCTTTGGAAACCCCGAGAAGGACCAGAAGGCCCCTTTCAATGCGGGAGATCTCTACCCCCTCTACCAGGACCCGTGCTTTTTTGACTCTTTGAATGACAGCCCGCATCGGCGTCTTATCTTACATAAGAGAAAAGTTTTGCGCCAGGGGGAAGGGATGAAAAAGGTCTGGATCGGCACCTGCGGGCAGGTGGTGGCCTGGAAGAATCTTTTTCACCTCTTCTCAGCCCTGGAACTAAATATCACTTTCTATAAGTTCCCTACAGAAAGGCAGGTTAAAAACTGGAAAAAATACCTCCGGGAAGGAAAAGAAAAAGGAGCCTTCCTTTCCATGAAGGCCCACCAGCTCTTTACCCATCCTCTTAATTCTCCCACCTGGAAACGCTCAGAATTCGCCTCAGAAGAAAGGAAAAAACTCAGAGGCCTGGTAGGTTGTCTCAAACGGAACGAATTAAGCCGGAAATACCTGAAAAAAACCAGAGAACTGGCAGAAGAACTTGGTCTTGACTTTATCCTTTTTCAACTTCCCGCCGCCTGCGAAAAGGAAAAAGAAAACATAGGCCCTTTTTTCCGGGAAGCCCTAAAGATTTTAGACCAAAAACTTCTGGGGCTTGAAATCCGCTGGCCTGACCCTTCACTCCTCATGAACCTTAGAAATCAGGGAATAGTCCCGGTCTTTGACCCCTTTCTTGAGCCCTCTCTTCGCGAAAGTTTCTTTCCAGACCTTGATTTTCTTTATCTCCGCTTACACGGAACAAGAGATCCCCGCGGGAAACTGAATTACCGGCATCAATATACGGAGGAAGAGCTTAAAAGGCTCAAAGACTGGGTTCTTGAAGCCCGCGCCAAAGAGGTGTGCGTATTCTTTAACAACGTCTTTATGAAAGATGATGCCTTGCGTTTTAAGAAACTATGGCAGGAATAAAAAATGGAGCGGGAGACGGGACTTGAACCCGCGACATCCACCTTGGCAAGGTGGCGCTCTACCAACTGAGCTACTCCCGCTCCGGTAGAAGCAATTTTATAAATAACGAGCCTGCTTCAGACTGTCAAGCTCTTAAAGCTCCCTAATTTCTGGTTAGCAGAATAGAAAAGAGCTCTTCGGTATTTCAAGGAAAATGCTCACTTTGGCTTTTTCACCCAAAGGGTGTGCTAGTTCTTCCTCCCCCTAAAAGGGA
>JALSPN010000239.1 GCA_026985945.1 Thermodesulfobacteriales bacterium | reverse complement strand
CATCCCTTTTCGGCCCAAAAACGGTTCAGGGTGGCAATAACATCCTGAAAATACATCTGCAGCCTCCGCCAGGATTTCGGTCCCCAAAGCTTAGACGCTAACGGGATTTTTCTCAAGAGATGGGAGCTTAGATAATGATAATTCTTAAGAGAGTAAAGACCCACAATCTTAAAGACCTGACCCTTTCCCTCCCGAGAGGGAAATTAATATGCCTTACCGGGCCTTCTGGTTCTGGAAAATCCAGTCTGGCCTTCGATACCCTTTATCTGGAAGCGCAAAGACGATACCTTGAGGCCTTAAGTCTTAACGAAGGGAGGCTGCCCTCTTTTCCCCCTCGTCCCCCTCTTGAGGCGGCTCAGGGCCTTCCTCCCGCCATCGCCCTTGAACAAAAATTGCCCTCTTTTTCAGCCCGTTCCACCGTGGGGACAATGAGCGGTATCTGGGATTATTTGAGGGTGCTTTTTGCAGAATTAGGGGCTCGAAAATGTCATCGTTGTCAAAATCTTTTTGAAAAAGTTGCCCCCGGAGAGCTTGTGGACTCTCTTTTACTTAAAGAGGGAGAAAAAATTTACATCCTGGCCCCGCTTTTTGAGCCCACTGCCCGGGCGATAGATTTCCTTCAAGCTCAGGGGTTTCATCGGTTCTCGATAGACGGAAAGATTGTTGATCTTACCGAGGAGGATCTTCCAGCCCAGTTTGAATCCTGCTCCCTTTTAATAGATCGTCTGGTTCTTAAAAAAGAAATTCTTTCAAGATTAAGAGAGGCCCTGCGTTTAGGGGGTTCCCTTTCAGATGGAGTGATTGAAATTTATTTTCTCAAAGATCAAAAAAGCAAGCGTTTCACCACCGGTGAAAGATGTCCTTTCTGTGGCCAGAAGCTTTCCCCCCTTACACCGGAGATGTTTTCGCCCAACCATCCTCTGGGAGCCTGTCCTAAGTGTGAGGGCTTAGGAGAAATAGAAGGCCAGCCCTGTTCCACCTGTAAGGGGAAAAAATTAAAGCCAGAGTCTTTGGAGGTCTTTCTGGGCGGAAAAGATTTTGCGGCCGTTTCTTCTCTTTCTCTCAAAGAATTTAAAAATTTTCTGCTGGGTCTTAATTTTGAGGGCGTTAAGAGAAAAATTTTTGAGGGGCTACTTGAGGAAATTTCTCCCCGCCTTGAAGCCTTACTGGCCCTGGGCTTAGAAGGGCTGGAACTGATCCGTTCGGTACCCCATCTTTCCCTGGGTGAGCTTCAGAGGTTGCGGCTCGCTTCTCTTTTTGCCGCACGCCTGTCAGGTTGTCTTTATATCCTTGATGAGCCGGGGATAGGACTTTCCCCACCAGAAAAAGAAAGGGTGCTTTATCTCTTACAGGGCCTCATCAGGCAGGGAAACACCGTGGTTGTGGTAGAACATGATCCCTTTTTCATTACCGCTGCGGACGAAGTCCTGGAACTTGGCCCTGGGGCCGGAGAAGAGGGAGGGGAGCTCCTTTTTCAGGGGCCCCCAGGGGAGCTTGCCCGCAGGGATGATCTCCCCACGGGGGCCTATCTTTCTGGCAAGCGTAAGATAAGCCGTTTTCGAAGAAGGGTTGAAAAAAGAAAACTAAAAGGCCCTTTTGAGCTGCCTCAAAAGGCTTTACTGGTCCTTTGTGGTCCGTCGGGAAGCGGAAAAACAAGACTTCTC
>JALSPN010000238.1 GCA_026985945.1 Thermodesulfobacteriales bacterium | reverse complement strand
GCCGGTAAAGACCATGGCCACCGGAGGATCGGCTTCGTTACAGGCCTCAATGGACTCCCAGTCCCTCAGGGAGCCTCCCGGCTGAATAATAGCTGAAATTCCTTCCTTGATGGCCACATCTACCGCGTCCCGGAAGGGGAAGAAAGCGTCTGAGACCATAACAGAGCCCGGAAGCCCGGCCCGGGCGGCCCTGGTCTCTTCATCTATTTCGATTTTCTGGGACTCCGGTCGTTGCCCTTTCCGGATTTCAAGCTCTAACTGTTTGTAAGGGATGCCATAACGGTCATAGCATAGAAGATCAGCATATTTCACATAGGCCTTGAAAATGGCAATTTCGGTAACTCCTACCCGATCTTGCTCACCGGTGCCAATGGCCACGGTGCAGAGGTCTTTCACGAAGAGGACGGAGTTTGAGGTTACCCCGATCTCCACCGCCCAGCCAAAGATCATGTCTTCTATCTCTCTTGGGGTAGGCTCTCTCTTACAACGCACCTCGGTGCCATCAGGCTTTTTGGCTACCGCAGGTTTAAGATCTTCAGGCCCCCTTACTTTGTTTACCTGAGATTGCTGCACAATAATGCCACCGTCCATGAGAGATTTGAACTCTACAACCCTTTTGCCCCAGTATTCCTCGAGTTTATCAATTCTTTTGATCTGTATGATGCGTAAATTCTTGCGTTTTTTAAGTATCTCTACCGCCCCTTCTTCATAATCCGGAGCTGCCACTACCTCAAAATACTCTTTGCTGATGGCCTCGGCACAGGCCTTGTCCACCGGGCGGTTAAGGGCGATGGCGCCGCCAAAGGCTGCAATCCGATCCGCGCGAAAGGCCCGCACAAAGGCTTCTTCAATGGTTTCCCCGTGGGCCACCCCACAAGGGTTGTTATGCTTAACTATCACGCAGGCCGGCCTCTTTGCCAGGTACCTTAAGACATTGAGGGCGTTGTCCACATCGGTAAGATTGGTCTTGCTGGGATGTTTGCCAAACTGCAACATGTCTTCTTCTGTAAGGCTTGAGACCAGGCCCCAGCCCGGAGAGATGTATTCGCATTCTCCAAGCACCAGGTTGCCCCCTACCAGCTCGTAAAGGGCAGCTTCCTGATCGGGGTTTTCTCCATACCGCAGCCCTCGTTCTTCAATGACTCCCGGTTCTACTTCTATTTTCCAGGTCCGTTTGCGGTAAAGAAGGGTCTGGTCCCCGAAGGATATTTTGATCTCAGAAGGAAAATGGTCTCCTACAATGGTGCGATACATTTTTTTGATATCTTCGCTCACGGCTACCTCCTTAAAAGGGTTTTCTTTTGTAAAGGCCTACCTCAAAGAGGATTTTTTCTCAAACCCTATTTTTCCTCAAGAACTCGTTTTATAATGGGCCCGAGTTTTGAAGGAGGCCTGCATGAATTTCTCCGAAATAAAGGATTTACTCTTCAAGTGGCAAAAGGAACGGGGGATCCAGGCCCTGGAAGTTTATTATTTTCGTGAAAAAGGTCTCAAGATCGCCAAAAAAGACAGGCGTCTGGAAACTTTCCAGCCCTATCAGGAAAGTGGCCTGGCTTTGAGAATAATCCAGCGCGGATCACTGGGGTTCTCTTATACCACCTCTCTCCTCCCGGAAGAGATCGAAGCCTCTGCTGAAAGGGCCCTTGAGATGGCTCTAAGTGTCCC
>JALSPN010000237.1 GCA_026985945.1 Thermodesulfobacteriales bacterium | reverse complement strand
GAAAGACCGGAGAAGATCTGGACGTGTTGAAAGGTCCTTAAAATACCTTTCTTAGCAATTTCTTCCGGGCCAAGACCCGTAATTTCTTCTCCCTCAAACCAGATAGCTCCCTCCTCAGGACTTAAAAAACCCGTAATCAGGTTGATAATGGTGGTTTTTCCCGCCCCGTTGGGGCCGATAAGACCAAGTATTTCTCCGCGATAAAGCTCAAATGAGACCCCTTTTAAGGCCTTAAGCCCCCGGAAACTTTTGTGAAGGTTTTCTACTTTAAGGAGCGGCGTGGAAGAAGCTTTTGTCTGTTTCCTGAGGCTGCAATGCATTCCGGATATTCTCCTTGCTTTTGAGAATCTGAGGCTTTAGGTTTATGGCATGGCTTACAAACCCCGCGATTATTATGCTAAACGGGCCAAAGAAGAGAAGTATCCAGCCCGTTCCGTTTATAAACTCAAAGAAGCAGATCAAAAATACCGCCTTTTAAAGCCCGGGCAAGCCGTCTTGGACCTGGGGGCTGCTCCTGGTTCCTGGAGTAAATACGCCCTGGAACGGGTCGGGAAAAAGGGGCTGGTGGTGGGGATTGATATTAATCCCGTTAAGATCTCACATCCCCGTTTCCTCTTCCTGCCAGGGGATATTTTCGAGTTGGAGCCTGAAGAGATCCGTCAGAAGACCGGTGTCGAATTTTTTGACGCTGTTTTGAGTGACATGGCCCCCAAAACCACCGGAGATCGTTCCGGAGATCACTTTCGTTCGGTGGCTCTCGCAGAAAGGGCCCTCTTTTTTGCCAGAAAACTTCTCAAACCCGGGGGAATTTTTCTGGTAAAAGTCTTTGAAGGGGAGGCCTTTCCTCGTTTTGTGGAGGAGGTAAAAAAAGATATCGGCCCGGTCAAACGGTTTCGGCCCAAAAGCACCCGTGCCTCGAGCCGGGAGATCTTTGTCCTGGCACGAAGGAAGGCTCAGAAGGAGTAAAAGCCGAGACGGTTAAGCCTTAAAAAACCGTCTTCTTTTAGGGCCACCATGTCCTCCAGGCGGATTCCTCCCCAGTCCGGAAAATAAAGACCGGGCTCTACGGTTACCACCTGGCCGGGGCGCAATCTCTTTCGACTTCGGAACGAAAGAGAAGGGGCTTCGTGGATGGCAAGACCTACTCCGTGCCCCAGGGAATGCCAGAAGTGGCGCTCTAATCCCGCCTTTTTAAAGACCTCTCTGGCCGCAAGGTCCGGTTTGCCTGCCGGGATGCCGGCTCTGAGGAAAGTTTCTGCCTGCTTTTTGGCCTTTAGAACCAGCTGATAGATCTCTCTGAAGCGTTCCGTGGGTTTTTCTACGTAAAAAGTGCGGGTTATGTCGGAACAATATCCCTGCCATTTGACCCCCATATCTATGATGAGGGGTTCGCCTCGCTTAAGCTCTTTTTCCGAAGGTTCGGCGTGGGGTCTGGCAGCGTTTTTCCCGCTCGCTACGATGGGAGGGAAGGAAGGGCCTTCAGCCACCCGATGACTCATCTCGATAATCCTGGCAGCCAGATATTTTTCGGTTAGGCCCGGCCGGATTTCACGAAAGATTTGCTCCAGGATTTCTTCAGCCAGGGAGAGGGCCTTACGAAGGGCCTTGATTTCGCTTTCGTCCTTGGTCTCTCGCAATCTTTCCACCAAAGGTGGGGCCCTTTTG
>JALSPN010000236.1 GCA_026985945.1 Thermodesulfobacteriales bacterium | reverse complement strand
CTCCCCTCCCTTCCAGGGAGGGGAAAAGGGGTGGGTGAAAGTTGGCGCAGATTGCTGAGCTTTCACCCGCTCCCCGGCCTTTCCCCTTTAGGGGGGAGGGAGATCCAATTCTCCACTCGCTATTAGATAAGACCCGGGAGCTTTTTCTCCTCCCCTACCCGGAAATTTATTTATGATAAAATTAGTTACCAATTCTTTGTTTGTAAAGATTCTAAAATTAAAATTTCTTAAGCAAGAATTCTCTATTGCAAGATTAGAAATTACGGCTAAAAGTCAAGGCAGTTTATGACGGATCGGGAAAGAAAAAGGCTTGAAAAGATACTTTATTACATTTTAGGTTGCCGGCCCGACGAATTTGGCCTCTTTTTGGAAGAAGGCTTCGTCAAATTGAAGGAACTCCTTAAAGTTCTCAACGAAACAGAGGGTTTTAAAGACGTAAGGCTTAAAAAGCTGCAGGACTTTTTTCTGATATTCAAACCGGAACGATTTGAGTTTCACGAAGATAAGAAACTGGTTCGGGTGAAAAAGAAATTTGCCAAACCCGAGATCTATAAAACCGTTCTGGAGGAAGCCCCACCTTTCATTCTCTATACTCCGGTCAAACCCAGGGCCTGGATCAGGGTCTCAGAAGAAGGATTAACGGCGGAAAGGATTGTCCTGACAGCGGACGAAGGCCTTGCCGCCCGCCTGGCCAGAAGAAAAGGGGCCCTCATAATCACCGTAGATACCAGAAGGGCCATGTCTGAAGGGGCCTTTTTTGAACGCTATCTGGAAAAGATCTATCTCTCTTCCTGGATCCCTGCCACCGCTCTCAAAGGGCCGGTGGTAGATGAGGCCTTTAAGGCCCGTTACACCCGCAAGCCAAAAGAAAAGACCCCGGAAGAGCTATCGGCTCCCGAAGATCTTTTTGTGGAAGAACCACTCCCTTACCGCAAGATAACCAGGGGGCGGAAAAAAGACCCTGCCTGGAAGAAAACCAGGCGGAAGTTACGCCGCCGTTAAATTTTTACGAAAAATTCCCTTCTTAACTTTCGCCTGCCCATTCTTCCTCTTTCAGCTCCCTTTATGTGAAATCTGCGTTTTTATTGACCTCTTCTGGAGGCTGCGTTAAAGCTTGCACTATGCGTGTTGTCCTGGTGGTGGCCTGGATACTCTTATTACCTGTTTGCGCCCTGGCCTCCGAGCCGCTAACCCTTGAGAAAGCCAAATCTCTTGCCCTTCAGCATAATCCCGGGCTTAAGGCGGCAATTTCTCAGGAGGAGGCAGCCCAGGCGGCCATCAAGCGGGCTCGCAGCGCCTTTTTTCCGCGCATTGACATCCGGGAAATCTACCAGCGAAGTGACAGCCCGGTCTATGTCTTTTCGAGCAAACTCGCCCAGCAAAATTTTCAGGCTCGGGATTTTGAACTTGATCGTCTCAATCACCCTTCCCCTCTTACCAACCTGAAAACCGAACTCAGTATTACACAGCCCATTTTCAACCGGGGCCGGGAGATCGTTGGCTACCGCAAGGCCCGCATAGGGGCTGAAATGGCCCGTCTTTTTAAGGAAGCCGTGCGGCAGAGGGTCCTTTATGAAACTGAAGCGGCGTATTTGAGGCTTCTTCTTGCTCAGGAACGGGTGGAAGTGATGAAAAAGGCTGTGGAAACGGCCCGGGCCAATCTCAAG
>JALSPN010000235.1 GCA_026985945.1 Thermodesulfobacteriales bacterium | reverse complement strand
GGAAGTAAACATCCGGTAGGGTTCGTTGGTCCCTTTGGTGACCAGGTCGTCGATGAGGACCCCGATATAGGCCTGAGAACGGTCAAGGATGAAGGGCTCTTCTTCTTTCACATAACGGGCCGCGTTGATCCCTGCTATTATCCCTTGAGCTGCAGCTTCTTCATAACCGGAGGTGCCGTTTATCTGCCCGGCCAGGAAAAGGCCGGCAATTTTTTTGGTCTCCAGAGAGGGTTTTAACTGGATGGGGTTTACGTAGTCGTATTCAATGGCATATCCCGGACGCAAAATCTCGGCCCTTTCAAGGCCCGGGATGGATCTTACCATTTCCCACTGAACATCAATGGGCAAACTCGTGCTTATACCGTTTGGATAAACCTCTACCGTCTCAAGGCCTTCGGGCTCAAGAAAGATCTGGTGGCGGGGCTTATCGGGGAAGCGAAAGACCTTGTCCTCAATGGAGGGACAATACCTGGCGCCTACTCCCTTGATAACGCCCGTAAAAAGGGGGGAACGATCCACCGCCGCACGTATGATTTCGTGGGTCTTTTCGTTGGTGTAGGTGATGTAGCAGGGCACCTGAGGAAGGGGAGGCCGCTTCCCCTGGTTTTCGTAGGAAAAAAGGGGTGGCGGGACATCACCCCACTGGACCTCAAGGCCCGCATAATCGATGGTCCGCCCGTCAAGGCGGGGGCAGGTCCCGGTCTTAAGGCGGCCGATTTCAAAACCAAGCTCTCGTAAACAGTCAGAAAGCTTATTGGAAGGAGGATCCCCCATCCGGCCGGCGGGGAAGTTTTTAAGACCGATGTGAATCAGCCCCTTGAGAAAGGTGCCGGTGGTGACCACCACCGCTTTGGCATAATAGATTTCTCCGATGGAGGTCTCAACCCCTTCCACACGCCCGTCTTTTACTAGGATGCGATCTACCATGGCCTGTTTTACCGTAAGCCGCGGAGCCCGTTCAAGAAGCTGTTTCATATAAGCCTGGTAACGCCAGCGATCCGCCTGGGCTCTTGTGGCCCGCACGGCAGGCCCTTTTCTGGTATTTAGTTTTCGAAATTGAATGCCCGTGGCATCGATGGCCCTGGCCATTTCTCCCCCGAGGGCATCGATCTCTTTTACGAGATGCCCTTTGGCCAGCCCCCCGATAGCAGGGTTGCAACTCATGGCCCCGATGCGATCCAAATTGATGGTGAGGACCAGGGTCTCACAACCAAGCTTTGAGGCCGCCATGGCAGCTTCAATGCCGGCATGGCCGGCCCCTATCACGATCACATCAAATTTTTTGGGATAAACCGCCATCGTTTTGACTTCCCACTAAAAATTTTTTACCCTTACTAAAGGATACATTATGAAATACCGAAAGAAATTCTAAAAGGGCAGGAGAAGAAAAATGAAAATCCATAACGGTATCATACAGGAAACTCTTACCACTAGTCAAAACTCTCTTCCAGAAAGTCAAAAAAGCCACAAAGATGACTTCCGAGCCCTTTTGGAGAAGGCCCTTAAGGTGAGTGAAACTTCTCCCACAGGAGAGCCCCCTTTGCGGGAAAATCTGCGGGAAGTCCTGGGGCTGGTAGAGGAGGTAATAGGGCTTCTTGAAGCGGCTGCTCAGGGCCAAAAGGAAGCCTTCCCAAGGCTTGAAGAAAAGGCCTATGAGCTTCACAGGACTTCGGCCCTCT
>JALSPN010000234.1 GCA_026985945.1 Thermodesulfobacteriales bacterium | reverse complement strand
ATAATGCGGACGTCAACTTTTATAGGACGGGTGCTTCCCAGACGATAAAATTCCTTTTCCTGGATAACATGGAGGAGTTTTGCCTGCAGAGGCAGAGGGAGATCCCCTATTTCGTCAAGGAAGATGGTTCCCCCGGAGGCCTCTTCAAAAAGCCCCCTTTTGCGAGAAAGGGCCCCGGTAAAGGCCCCTTTTTCGTAACCAAAGAGTTCACTTTCGATAAGATTTTCCGGAAGGGCGGTGCAGGCCACCGTAATAAAAGGCCCCGCAGCCCGAGGACTATTGAAGTGGATCAATTTGGCGATAAGGGATTTTCCCGTGCCGGATTCTCCCCGCAGAAGGACCGTGGCCGAACTTGGAGCTACCCTTTCTATCATCTCCAAAACTTCCTGCATGCGGGAACTCAAGGCGATGAAGTTTTCCAGACTGTATTTTCCCTGGAGTTCGCGCTTAAGCTTTCGATTCTCTTCCAGAAGGCGCTCTTTTTCCTCCTGGATGGCCTGAATATTGGCCACGGTCTGGGCAATCAGGCCGGAAATGATGGTAAGAAAACGCACGTCCTCTTCAAGAGAGACGTGATCGGAAAAGATCCTGTCCACCGAAAGGGTGCCAAGCACCTTGGCCCCGCTTTTGATGGGAACACAGATAAAGGAAATCTTGTCTTTCTCAGAAGGTTTTCGGCTCCTGGTTTTGTTGAGAAAACGGGGATCATTGGTGATGGCGGGCACGATAATGGGCTGGCCCGTGGCCACTACCTGGCCTGTAATCCCTTCCCCCAGGCGATATTTCCCTCTCTTGCGGGCTTCGGCAGTCAGCCCGTGAGCTACCTCGATCTGGATTTCCTGGGTGCGGGGGTTAAAAATGGTAATGGTCCCGCGACGCATATCAAGCTTTTCCGCCAGGATGGCAAGAATTTCCTCCAGGGCCTGGCGCATGTTAAGGGAGCTTGAAAGGGTCTTGGCAATCTCGTAAAGGCAGGAAAGCTCCTCTACTTCTCGACAACCCTGGTCTCTCTTCTCCATCAGGGAAGTTATTATACCAGGAACTTTCTTTTCGTCGATTTTTGTAAAGAGAATTTTTACAAAATTAGCAAACTACAACCGGCCAAAAACTATCCAGTGCCGATCGGAGATCACGCGGATCTCGAAATGGAAAAGCCCGGTCTTTTCAAGTTGATCGCGGACTTCGGGAGGGGTGTAGGCGGCGAGAAGGGAATGATAAAAATCTCGTTTGAGGATTTCAGGCTCGGAAGAGGCGTATTTTTCCACCAGGGAGCGGGCCTCCTGAGGGCTTTTTGGGCGCAAAAGATCCATCACCAGCACGGCTGCCCCGCCCCTAGCCGTTTTTTTGATGGTCTCCCAGAGGATCTCTGGCTGCGGAAGGTGATGAAGAAGGGAGTTCACGATAACAGCGTCGTAGAAATGTTCCGGAAGCTCGAATTCCGGGATCTTCCCCAAAAATAGTTTTATCCTGGCTTCAAGCCCCTCCTTCTCGATTCTTTCTTTTCCGTATTTGATCATGGCCGGGGAGCCATCCACTCCGTGAATCTGGCAGGCCGGAAAGGCTTTTGCAAATCTTACCGCTATATCAGCCGGGCCACAGCCAAGATCAAGGACCACTCCTTCCAGATGGGGCCCAAAAATCTCCCGAAAATAATCCACAAACATCTGGTGAGGGGCTGAGAAATCCGCCTCGGCATAAGCCCGGGCCTGTTCTTCTTCGAGCATCAGCTCTGGCTCTGGGACCCTTTCCATGAAGATCAAAAACAAACAGGATTTCCTTTTCTTTGCAAGGAGGGGAGCTTCTTTTAAAATCGGAAGAAATTTTCCGGGAGGTCCCTGTGACAGAAGAAAAGCCCTCTCTCATTAAGGCCCTGAAAGAGATTTTTGCCAAATCTCCCGAAGAAGAGGCCAAAGAGTTCGCCGAAGAGATAACAGAACTCCTGGATGAAGGAGAGGAAAAAGGGCTTATCTCCCCTGAAGAAGGGGAAATGATCATCAACATCCTGCAAATAAGGAATGTTCCGGTGCGGGAAGTAATGGTCCCACGAAAAGATATCGTGGCCCTGGATGTGGACTCCCCTTTTTCCGAGATCGTGGCCCTGATCAACGAAAAGCCCCATACCCGCTATCCGGCTTATGAGAAAGATCTTGACCACGTGGTAGGAATAATTCACGTCAAGGATCTGATGCGTTTCTGTCGTTCTGAGGTGGAGAAGGCTCCCCTGAGGGCTATTACTCGCAGGCCTTACATTGTCCCGGAAAGTGTCAAGGTGCGGGATGTCATGCACGAATTTCGCCAGCGCAAAGAACAGCTGGCCCTGGTAATAGATGAAAGTGGGGTCATTTCCGGGCTCGTCACCCTTACCGATATCTTTCAGGAAATCCTGGGAGAAGAGGCCCCTTTTTTCCCGCGTGACGAAGAAGGCTGGTTCCTGGCGGAAGGGGCCACCAAGCTCGACGAAATCGAAAAATTTTTGGGGATACTCCTGCCACGGGGCCCCTATGAAACCATTTCGGGATTTATCCTGGCCCACACCGGAAAGATCCCCGAGGTGGGGGAGAGATTCCTTTTCGATGATCTTGAGGTGGAAATCCTCTCTGCAGACAACCGTCGCATTCGCAAGGTGAGATTTCGGCGCCGATCTTAAATGAGAGCCTATCTTCTGGCCCTTCTGGGTGGCATTTTACTGGCAGTGGCCCATCCCAAACTTTCCTGGTCTTACGGGGCCTTTTTGGGATTGGCCCTGATCCTTGAGGCCCAGAGGCAGGCCCCCCAATCTAAGGGTAAATTGTCCTTTCTTGCACCCTGGGTTTACTTTACGGTCCTCCTTTACTGGCTTGTTCCGGTGATGAGAAATTTTGGGGGGCTTCCTTTTCTGGCTGCTTTGGGAGTCCTGGGCCTTCTGGCAGCCTATCTTTCCCTTTATTGGGTGGCTCCTCTCATGATAAGTCACCACCTGGGTCTTTTACGTCCTCATCTTTTGGGAGCCTTGGGGTTCGCCGCTCTCTTTACTTTTTTTGAATATTTGAGAACGATTGTCCCTTTTGCCTTTCCCTGGGGGCTTCTGGGAAGCAGTCAGTATCGAGAAATCTTTTTGATCCAGATTGCCGATTGGGGTGGAGTGTTTGCCATTACCTTTCTTCTGGCCCTGGCCAATTATGGTCTCTTTGCCCTGGTCTCAGAGAGGCGAAAGGGGCCGTTTTTGCTGGCAATTCTTTTGCTTTTCGGAGCCTATTTTTACGGGGCCTGGCGTCTGGAAACTTCTTTCTCAGGCCCTTCCCAGAAAATAGGCCTCATTCAGGGCAACATTCCCCAATCTCTTAAGTGGAAAAGGGAAATGATAGAAGAAACACTTGCCAAATATAAAGGCCTTTCCCAAAAGGCCGCAAAAGAGGGTGCTGAACTTCTGGTGTGGCCGGAGACAGCAGTGCCCGCCTATCTTTTACAGGAAAGCCCTCTTTTTCAGGAACTTTCCGCCTGGATGGCTCGTCTTAAAAGGCCTCTTATTCTGGGAGCACCCCGTCTTGAAGAAAGAAACGGCCAGCTGGTGGTGCACAATAGCCTTTTCCTGCTGGACTCACGGGGAAAAATCAGAGGGATCTATGACAAGCAACGCCTGGTCCCCTTCGGAGAATTTATTCCCTTTGAAAAAGAACTTCCCTGGTTACGGAAGCTGGCGGTGGCTTCAGGGGAATATTCTCCCGGCCCGCGAAACGACCCTCTTTTTCTCGCCCCAAAAATGATCTTTGGCCCTTTAATCTGCTTTGAAAGCATATTTCCTGACCTTGCTCGAAGGCAGGTTCAAAAGGGTGCCAGCATCCTCCTCGTAGCTACCAACGACGCCTGGTTCGGTACCACTGCCGGGCCTTACCAGCACTTTGTTCAGGCCGTCTTTCGGGCAATTGAAAACAGGCGCTACCTCATCAGGGTGGCTAATACCGGGATTTCGGGGCTTATCGATCCCTGGGGTCGTATCCTTTACGAAACCCCCCTTGAAAAAGAAGCAGCCCCTTGTGTGAAGGTCAATCATCTTGCATATTTTAGCTGGTACACCAAACATGGTGATCTTTTCGCCTGGGGCTGTCTTCTTCTGGCCCTCTTTTTAGGCGCGAAATCAATCCTTGGCAGGAGGAGAAGATATGAAGAAGAGGCGTCTTGAAATAAAGCTTGGAGAGAAGGCTGTAGCTCTTAATCCTGCGGAGATCAGGGCCCAGCTTGAACGCCTGGCTGAGAGAATTTCCAGCCTAAGGAGGTGTCTTTGATCCGGAAACCAGGCGGAAGCGGCTGGCAGAACTGGAAAAGGAACTGGTCAAGGAGGATTTCTGGGAAAGGCCGGAAGCCAGAAAAATTCTTCAGGAACGGGCCCGGCTGGAAGACCTTTTGCGCTCCTGGGAAACCCTGGAACAGGAATTTGAAGATACCCGCGTCCTTTTTGAGCTGGCGGTCGAAGAAGAAGACGAAGAGGCCCTCAGAGAAGTTATTTTGAGGGTCAAAAAGCTTTTCGCAGAGGTAGAAGAGGAAGAAGTTAAACTCTTCCTTTCTGGAAAACACGATACTTCAAACGCCATCGTCACTATACACGCTGGAGCCGGGGGCACCGAAGCCCAGGATTGGGCTGAGATGCTCCTGCGCATGTATCTGCGTTGGGCCGAAAAAAAGGGCTACAAAGTAAAAATTATTGACATCCTGGCAGGAGAAGAAGCAGGTATTAAGTCCGTTACCTTTATCGTGGAGGGCCCTTATGCTTACGGACACCTTAAGGCAGAGGCCGGGATCCATCGTCTGGTAAGAATCTCCCCTTTTGATACCAGTGGCAAGCGTCATACCTCTTTCGCCTCGGTTTCGGTCATCCCGGAGATCGATGAGGATATCCAGATCGAGATACGCCCGGAAGATTTAAAGATTGAGACCATGCGGGCCAGCGGCCACGGAGGCCAGCATGTTAACAAGACCGAAAGTGCCGTTCGGATCACCCACCTGCCCACCGGGATCGTGGTCCAGTGTCAGAACGAGCGCTCTCAACATCGCAATAAGGCCATCGCCCTTGCCATCTTGAAGGCCCGGCTTTACGAACTTGAAAGGCGCAAAAAGGAAGAAGAGCGGCAAAAACTTTATGGAGAAAAGAAGGAAATCGCCTTCGGGAGTCAGATTAGAAGTTACGTCCTCCACCCCTATCGTCTCATCAAGGATCATCGCACAGGGCTTGAGGTGGGCAACGTAGAGGCCGTGCTGGATGGGGATCTCGACGCCTTCATTCGGGCCTATCATCTGCAGAAGGCCGCCGAGAAAAAAGCCGCCTAAATCAGGCTGGCCTTATGGTATTTCAAAGGCTAAAATGTGGGGAAGAGATCTTCCCCCTTGCGCCCTGACAATGGCACAAAAAGTTTTTTCTGGAGCCAAAAATTTCTCTACCGGGTTTACGGAATTTGCTTTTAACGAGGAGGTCAGTGATGAAACACCTTAAAAAGGCCCTTCCGGTCCTGTTTTTGCTGGTTTTCCTGGCAAGCTGCACCACCACTACTCAAAAACCTGCTCCGGAAACAGTCTCCACCCCTCCCAAGCCCTTTTATCATGGCACGGAATTTCCGGATATCGTGGTCCCTAAAGACCTGGAGATAGACCAGTCCCGTTCCATGATCGTCAAGACCAGGGATTATGTGGGAGGGGTGTTGGTCTTAAAGGGAAGGGTTAAGGCCCGCTCGGTTGAAGAATTCTTCCGTAATCAGCTCCGCTCCCGGGGATGGGATCTGGTGGGAAGTATCTATTACCGCCATATCCTTCTGGCTTTTAAAAGGGAAAACGGCTTTTGCATGATTTACATTTCCGATTCTTCTTTTAATACCGAGGTTCAAATCTGGGCCAGTGAAACCCTTCAGGCGAATCCTTACCGGTAAAAAGATCCTCCTTGGAGTTTGCGGGGGAATTGCAGCTTACAAAATTCCGGGGCTCCTCCGCCGGCTGATTAAAGAGGGGGCTGGAGTTAGGGTAATCCTTACCGAAGGGGCCGAAGCCTTTATCACCCCCCTTACCTTTGAGGCCCTCTGTCGAGAAAAGGTCTTCTGTCAGTGCGATTTTTTAAACCCCCCACCGGGTTGTATCCCTCATACGGAACTGGGGGCGTTTGCCGAGGCCATTCTGGTAGCCCCGGCCACGGCCTCTTTCCTGGCCTCTTTGGCTTCAGGGGATGCCAGAAGCCTTCTGGTAGCAACCATTCTGGCCTCAAGGGCCCCGGTCCTTCTTTTTCCGGCTATGAACACCAAAATGTGGGAACACCCGGCGGTAAAGGAGAACGTCAAAAAGATTGCCTCCTGGGGCTATAAGGTTTTCACCCCCGAGGAGGGTGCGCTTGCCTGCGGGGAATGGGGGCCTGGAAGGCTTCCGGAGGAGGAAATAATCCTGGCTCACCTGGAAAAGACTCTGGCCCTGCAGGATTTTTCAAACTGCAAGGTGCTGATTACCGCCGGCCCTACGAGGGAGCCCCTTGATGCCGTCCGTTTTCTTTCAAATCGTTCCTCAGGCCGTATGGGGGTAGCCCTCGCTGAGGCCGCCTGGAAGAGAGGGGCTGAGGTTATCCTGGTCCACGGCCCCCTTTCTTCTTCCCCTCTCCCCCTTATCAGGCGTATTCCGGTTGAAACTGCGGCCCAGATGGCCGAAGCCGTGCTTTCCCTCCTCCCGAAGGTGGATATTCTATTGATGGCGGCTGCCGTGGCGGATTATCGCCCTCAGGACACCTGGTCTGGAAAACTCAAAAAGACCTCCCCTTCTCTTACTATTTCTCTGGAACGAACCCCTGATATTCTCAAAGAGGTCTCTTCCCGCCGGAAACCCGGCCAAGTCATCGTAGGATTTGCCGCAGAGGAGGAAGAATTCCTGCCACAGGAAGCCAGGCGCAAACTTAAAGAAAAGGGGCTTGACCTTATCGTGGCCAACCCTATCGACCGCCCGGAAACGGGCTTTGAGAGTGCTACCAACGAAGTCTTCCTCTTTTTTGCCGATGGTCGGAAGATCCATCTTCCCCTTGCCCCCAAGGAGGTCATTGCCTGGCAGATCCTTGATGCCATAAAGGAGCTCCAAAAATGATCAATTACTCCCGCAGGCTCTGGCGTCTTCGGAAGGCCTTTCTTCCGCGAGCAGAGGCCTTTCTGATTACCTGCCCGGAGAACCGTCGCTATCTTTCAGGATTTCCCGCGGAAGATGTAAGCCTTCAGGAAAGCTCAGGAGCCCTGCTATTAACCCGGAAGGAAGCCTTCCTGCTTACAGATCCCCGCTATCAGGAAGAGGCCCGGGCATGTCTTCTTTTTGAACCCCGGATTTATCGCCGTGGCCTGGTGCTAGAACTTACCAGGCTCCTTCCCCTCCTCGGGGTCAGCTCCCTTCTGGTGGAGCCCCATTGTCTTTCTCTCTCCCTTTTTGACCGCCTTTGCCAGAAGCTTCCCCGGATAGAAATCAAAAAGGCCCCACCTTTGGTGGAAAGATTGCGAGAGACCAAGGACGAAAGCGAAATCAAGGCCCTTCGTAAGGCCCTCTCCCTGGCTGAAGAAATCCTGGAGCAAATCTTTCGTGAAATCCGGCCGGGCCT
>JALSPN010000233.1 GCA_026985945.1 Thermodesulfobacteriales bacterium | reverse complement strand
TTTTATTCCTCTTTCTGCCGTAGAGGCGGGTTTAAAGGAAGTTAAGGAGGCCCTCAGACAGGCGGAAGGAAGGGCCCGGCTAGGGAAAAAGACGGTCCTTTTTATTGACGAAATCCATCGTTTCAATAGGGCTCAGCAGGATTTTCTCCTCCCCTTTGTGGAAAAGGGCAAAATCATCCTCATAGGTGCTACTACGGAAAATCCTTCTTTTCGGGTAGTGGCCCCCCTTCTTTCCCGCACCAGGGTCCTTCCTCTCAAACCCCTTACCCCGGAAGAGATCCTGGTGCTTCTTAAAAGGGCACTCCAAAAAGACACGGTCTTAAGACAGGAAAAGCTTGAAGTGGAGGAGGGGGTCCTTGAGGCCCTTGCGGAGGCGGCACAGGGAGATGCCCGAATGGCCCTTAATTTTCTGGAAATGCTGGTGGAGGCGGCTTCTCAAGAGGGAGAGATAAAGAAACTTGACCGGAAGCTCCTTGAGGAAGTTGGCCTTGAGCGGGCCCTCTTCTATGATCGGGCCGGAGAGGAACATTACAATCTCCTTTCAGCCTTTCACAAAAGCCTTCGCGGAAGCGACCCGGATGCCGCCCTTTACTGGATGGTAAGGATGTTAGAGGCTGGTGAAGATCCTCTGGTAATTTTGCGCCGTTTGATTGCGGCGGCAGCAGAAGATGTAGGGCTTGCAGACCCTCAGGCCCTGCAGGTGGCCCTGGCGGCTAAAGAGGCCTTTGAGTTTTTGGGAAGCCCTGAAGGAGAATTGGCCCTGGCAGAGGCGGTAATTTACGTGGCCCTGGCCCCCAAAAGCAACGCCGCCTACCGGGCCCTTGAGGCGGCCCGTGAAGACGTAAAACGTTACGGCTCCCTTCCCGTTCCCCTGCACCTGAGAAATCCTGAGACTTCTTTGATGAGGAAACTGGGCTACGGGAAAGATTATCGTTATCCCCACCACTTTGAAGGGGGTTTTGTGAGACAGGACTATTTTCCGGAAAAGATAAAGGCACGTTCTTACTACCGCCCCACCGAAAGAGGACTTGAAAAACAATTCCGCCAGAGATTATGTGCCCTCTGGCCTGAAAGAGGTGAAAAGAAGTGATGAGGGCCTCAAAAGTTTTGCCGGAAAGCATCATTTTTCAGAGGCACAAACCCTATAAACCCTATCATTTTAGAGGTGGCCGGCCACGACGGATGGAGAAGTGTTTTTCAAGTGCCAGCTTCTTGATACGGTAGCGGAGCTGTCGGAAGGTAAGTCCCAGTTCCCGGGCCGCACGGGCGATAACAAAATTGTTACGGCGCAAGGCCTCCAGGATTTCGTCCGCGGAGGGTTCTTTTAAAAAGACTTCGGCAGGCAGATTTTTTTTGTTTCCTCCATTTTTAAGGTTCTCCTCAAGGCTCAAAAGCTGGGAAACCAGAGTCTCGGGGACCGGATTTTTTTCCGCTACAATAAAAAGCCTTTCAAGGATATTTTCTAGCTCCCGCACGTTTCCCGGCCAGGGATATTCTACCAGTTTCCTTAAGGCCCCTGGAGAAAGGATCAGGCTCCTTCCATAGGACTTTTCCATGCGGTGTAATAGAAATTTAACCAGTCCCGGAATATCTTCCCGTCGTTCACGAAGAGGGGGAATATAGATGGGAAAGACGTTAAGGCGGTAGAAAAGATCTTCCCTGAAGGCCCCTTCACGGACGAGTCTT
>JALSPN010000232.1 GCA_026985945.1 Thermodesulfobacteriales bacterium | reverse complement strand
TGCCGGAGCTCTTCAACCGGAAGCAAAGGATAGACCGGGGCCCCGGTATCATAAAAGCTTGATTGGGCGCAAAACTTACAATCCGAAGGGCAGCGGCCGCTTTTGGCATTGGTGATGGCACAGGTTTCGATAAAATTACCGAAGACCTTTTCTTTAAGCCTTTTGGCGGCCAGAAGCGCCTCAAAAAGGTCTTCCTGCCCTTCAAGAAGCCTTTTTAAAAATTCTTCTGAAACAATCATTCTTCTACAAAAAGATCTACCGGGGAAAAATTTTCCACATCCACCAGGCCCCGATCTGTCAACTTCAATGAGGGAATTACCGGAAGGGCTAGAAAGGAAAGGGCCATAAAGGGTTCGGGATGGGTAGCCCCAAGTTTTTTGAGAGCCACTTTGAGTTCCTCAAGACTTTTGGCCACTTTCCGTGCACTCAAGAGGCTTAAAAGCCCTCCCACCGGCAGAGGGAGTTCGGAAAGGACCTTCCCTTCTGCCACCACGATCAACCCACCTCCAAGCTCCCGGAGTCTTTCGGTGACCAAGAGGATATCCTCATCATTGGTGCCCACCACCAGCAATTGATGGCTATCATGGGCGACGGTTGAACCAAAGGCCCCTTTTTTAAGCCCGAAGCCTCTGACAAACCCTACACCGTACTGACCGGTGCCCTGATGCCTTTCAAAGCAGACTATCTTTAAAAGATCCCGTTCCAGGTCCGGAACCACCTGTCCATCTTTTACTTTGGGCTTGAGGATCAAATGTTCCGTAACAATCTCACCTGGAATAAGGCCTATAACTCTTATTCTGGCCCCCCGACAGGGGACGCAAAGATCTATCTTTTCTGGGAGTCGTAGGGGATGTTCTGGGGGAGGGGAGGGGGGGTGAGGGGAAAAAAGGGTTTTTCCTTCGCAAAAGACGAGTCTGCCTTGGGCCCAAACATAGCGGACCTCAAAAGAGCTAAGGTCCGAGACTGCTACCAGATCGGCCCTGGCCCCCGGGAAAATGCCCCCCCGGTCCTGAAAACCAAAATAGAGGGCTGGAGAGATGGTCACCAGACGTAAGGCAAGCTCCGGGGCCAGCCCGAGAGCAACGGCTTCTCTCAGGATGCGATCCAGATGGCCTTCTTTTAAGGCTTCTTCTGCGGAAAGGTCATCACTCACAAAAGAAAGAAAAGGGCTTGTTTCAGAAGAGACCAGGGGGAGCAGGGCCGGAAGGTTGTTGGCTACTGTTCCCCGCCTGATAAAGATTCTCATCCCGGAGCGGAGTTTTTCCCGGGCCTCTTCAAGGCTAACGCATTCGTGGTCGGAAGCCGGGCCCGCCAGCCGATAAGCTTCAAGCTCCTTTCCCTCAAGTCCCGGGGCGTGGCCATCGATGGGCTTTCTCAAAAGCCTTGCCCCCCGCAATTTGGCAAGCACTTCTGGATCCCGAGAGATGGTTCCCGGAAAATTCATCATTTCTCCCAGGGCGATAAACCTTTCTTCGCGCAAGAGAGAGGATACCTCTTCAGCAGAAAGAATGGCCCCTGGGGTCTCCAGGGGAGAGGCCGGTACACAAGAGGGGACGGTAAAGAAAAAATCAAGGGGGATCTTTCGGGCCTCTGAGAGGAGATAAAAAAGACCTTCAAGCCCCAGGACATTTGCAATTTCGTGCGGGTCGCACACTACCGTGGTGGTTCCGTGGGAGAGAAGGATACTTCCCAGT
>JALSPN010000231.1 GCA_026985945.1 Thermodesulfobacteriales bacterium | reverse complement strand
CGGAAAAGCTCTCCAACCATCTGTGTAGTCTCAATCCCAGGGTTGACCGTCTGGCAATGGTGGTGGTGCTGGATTTTGACCGGGAAGGAAATCGGCGCCGGATGCGCTTTTGTGAAGCGGTAATCAAGAGCCACGAACGCCTTACCTACAATCTCGTAAAATCCATAGTGGTGGATCGAATTCCCAGGATAAGACGAAAATACAAACGCCTCCTAACTTCTCTTGAAAATGCGGCGACTCTTTGCCGCCTCTTAAGGGAAAAGAGACTGGCACGGGGAAGTATCGATTTTGATCTTCCAGAACCTGAGGTAGTCCTCGATACCCAGGGGCGGCCCGAAGACATTGTCAGGCGGGAAAGACACTTTGCCCATTTCATTATCGAAGAATTTATGATTGCTGCCAACGAAGCGGTGGCTGAATTCCTTACCGAAAAGGGTTATCCTATTCTTTACCGAGTCCACGAACATCCAGACCTTGAAAGGCTTAAGGAATTTGTGGAGTTTGCAGCCACCCTGGGTCTGGAACTTAAACGTCCGCGCGAGCCTGAACCTTCATGGTTTCAAATGGTTATCGAGATGGTGGAAGGAAAGCCTTATGCTTACCTTGTAAACACTATACTTTTGCGTTCTCTTAAACAGGCCAAATACTCCCCTGAAAATATCGGCCATTTTGGCCTGGCTTCGGAATGCTATTGCCACTTTACTTCTCCTATCCGCAGGTATCCCGATCTCGTTGTCCACCGAGCCTTAAAGGCCGCCCTCAAAAAGAGAAGATCTCCTTATCTCCTAGAAGAACTTGAGGGGATGGGCAGACACCTTTCCGAACGAGAAAGGGTAGCCATGGAAGCCGAAAGAGAGGCCCTTGATCGAGTGCGCGTGATGCTCATGAAAGAACATGTAGGAGAGGTCTTCAAAGGGGTTATTTCGGCGGTTACAGCCTTTGGATTCTTCGTTGAACTTTTCGATATTTACACTTCTGGGGTAGTGCGTCTGGTAGATCTTTCCGACGATTATTATATTCTAGATGAAAAAAGACACCGCCTTGTAGGAAGGCATACCGGTAAGATTTTTCAGGTGGGAGACATTGTTCTTGTTAAAGTGAAGGAAGTAAATGTTTCCCGCCGTCACATCACTTTCGAATTGATTGAAAAGATAAATTCTCCAAATTAATTCTCCTTCCTCTTCTTTCCGAAAAGTAGATAAAAAGCCCTCAAAGGAGTCTTAAATGACGCACTCCTTCCATAAGGAAAATACGGCGCAGGAAATTGATCGCCGTGTAAACAAATTAAATGGCCCTCCCATTATGGAGGGTGAGCTTCGTGATATTCCTCTAGCAGATATTTTACAGCTTTTTTCTAGCCGCCAAGGTCGCCATGTAATTGAAGTTGTCTTACAACATGCCGTGGGCAAAGTTTATCTTGAAGGCCCCAATTTATATCATGCTGAAATAGTAGGAGATGAGGAAAAAGAAGCTTTTGAGGCCTTTCGTTTTTTGGTGGGCCTTTCAGAAGGGCATTTCGAGGTACGCCGACCGGTAGTGTGGCCGGAAAAAGGGAATCTAAAAGGCCCGATTCCCGCTCTCCTCATTGAGGCTGTTCGGCAAGAGGACGAAGCTCAGGGGGCGGAGACTTTTTTCAACGAAGATCTTTTTGAAAAAGCCTTGGAGCTAAACCCGCCTGAAGGTCCCGAGCTGGAGAAACCCTCTCCTCTTAAAAAAGTTCAGGAACAGTTTCCTGAGATACATTTCGCTCTTCTCCTTAATTCCGAAGGGGAAATGCAGGAAAGCGTAGGAGAAGGAGAGGTAGAGGAGCTTTCTGGCTTTGTCTCTTACGGCATCTTCCAGCTACGAGAGGTGGGAAGTCTCTTGGGCATGGGAGAACTCAAAGGATTTGCCATTTCAGGTCGAAAAAAGCTCTACGCAGGCATTATACAGGATAATACCAAAGTTATGGCCCTAGCAGGAAGGGCCCGAAAGGGGCTTCTTTGGTGGAACAAAAAGCTTCTCGAAGTTATCGAACCTCAAAAGGGGTAGTAATGAAGGTCTTTCTTACGAATTTGATCAAACTAGAGGACGTAAATGGAATTTTGGTGAGCCGTGAAGGAAAACCCATATTTTCTCATCTTCCCGAAGTTTTTAGCTCGGAGTTACAGGAAAACCTTTATCACTATTTTGAGGAAATTCATGCCACTTTTGCTCAAGAGGCCCAGGATGAAGCCCAAGAGTTAGTAGCAATTTTTGAAAGAGGCTCTCTGGTGGTCAAAAACTTAAATGGCTATCAAGTCCTCTTACTTTTAAAGACCCCTTCTCCTAGTCCCCTGGTCAGTGTGGCCTTAAACGCTTTAAGTCTTAAGCTGGAAAGGTTGGCCCCGAAGGGGGGCTTCACTTCAGCAACCAAAGAAGAACTTGTGCCGCTTGTGCTTTTTAACGAACTTGTGAAATTTCTAGTTACTCATTACGGCCCGGCAGCTAAACTTATAGTAAAAAAGGCCTTGAAGGAAGCAGAAGCTACAGAAAAAGGGCTTCCCTTATCAAACGCTAGCCTTTTCCTCAAGGCCCTTAAGTCTGAAATTGATGATCCTCGCCTTTCTCAATTGGCAATCAACAAGGCCAAGGAGATTATCAGAGTAGGAGGAAACAAATGAAAAAGATTCAGCGCTTGAGCCTTGCTGATAAAGTAGCCCTTTTTTTGATCTTGGTTCTGGCTCTGGGAGCAATGGGTATCTATCAGAGTGCCCGTCAAGTGCAACAAAAAGAGTTGTTAGAAAGTGCCCGCGAGATAGCTAACCTCGTAGAAGGGCTTTTAGAGACCGCAGACAAATTTGGCGGCTTTTGGGTGCTTAAAAACGAAAATCTTAAAATGGTTGCAAGGGCAAGTGGTGTTAACGAAAAGACTGGAGACGAAATAGAATTTTTCCGACCTCATGATCCCGAGATCGTAAATTACATTGTTAATTCGGCCACCTCTTCTCAAGTGAAACTCTCCTTTGATTGGCGAACCTTTACTTCAGAAGAAAAATGGAAATTTCAAAAAGAGACATTCCGTTATGAGAAACCCCTAGTAGTGAAAAAGAGTTGTATCTCTTGTCATGAGGCCACTAAAGGGGCTCCTTCTTTGCGCCTTGGTGATGTGGCGGGAGTTATACGAGTAACTTTTTTTAATCAGGACCTTCTTGACCTTTTGGGAGAATCTATCTCTTTGGGTGGGGCAGTGGCCTTTTTTGTGATTACTGTCTTCCTGTACGGATTGGTCCGCTTCGAACTTTTAACACCCCTTTCTGATCTTACCCAGAAAGTGCGGGAGATGAGCCTTGGTAATCTTGACGTCGATCTTGGGGTTTCTAATCTGGTAGAGGATCAGACTCGAGATGAGATTACCAAACTTGCAATTTCTATAGAAAGACTTCGTAAGAGTCAAAAAACGATGGAAAAGATGTTAGATGATGATTCTTTAGTTCTCTAATTTATTTCATTCTGAATTCAAGAGCAGGATCTATCAATAAAATTCTTAAACCCTATCCCCAAGCAAAAAGTTCTTTCAAATCATCATTTTATACTTGTCTTATTTTCGAAATTTGTGTTAATAAAAGAAAAACCTTCACAAAGGAGGTCGTTTAAATGTTTAAATATCTTTTTTTCTTCTGTTTTCTCGCATTTCCTCTTATTTTTGTTTCGGGTATTAAAGCTAAGGAAGGGCCTTCCAAGGCACGGACTATAGCAGAACTTGCGGCCCGGTATGATTCTTCTTCCTGCAAAGAATGTCACGAAGAGATCTATGAACAATGGGAGAATTCTCTCCACGCCCGTCCTCTTTATGGGACCGGTCGCACTGCTCCCACCATCATTACCTCTATTGAGAAGGGCCTTAAACGCTGGCCTTACTCCGGGGTAAAAGACATTCGAGATATTAAAGTAGAACACCTGATGATCTGTGCCAAATGCCATTTACCCCAGCTTGACGAGGCCACCGATGAGGTAGCACGCGAGATCGTGCAAACCCTTTACACCTGGAAGAAGGCCCTTAAGGAGGGCAATGATGACCTGGCTGATGAGATGGAAGAGAAACTCAACAGCCTGAATATCGGTTGCCTGATATGCCATCAAAAAAAGGCCATCATTCATCCCTGGGTCGATGGTCCGGTAGATAAAAAGGCCGTTTATGGAAGTGGGAATTTTGAACATGACTTTGACAAATTCCCGAAAGTAAAGAAGGCTCCGGCTCTCGGTGAATCCATTTTCTGTGGCCAATGCCACGGGCTGGGGCCAAATTTTGAGCTAAAACACCCCTCCCAGTGCGCCACCCTCTACGGGAGTTATCTTTTTGCCTATATCCCCGAAGGCGGGCACGAGAGGTGTCAGGATTGCCACATGAAAAAAAGCGGCCTCGGCCACGATATGGAAGCCTATCGGGACGAAAACATGATTAAAATGGCCCTTGATGTTGATGTGGACGCCATGGCCTATTTCTGGAGAAAGAACAAGGCCGAAGGAGTCATACCGCTTGCGGTAGTAAACGTGGAAATTCTAAACAAAGCCGGTCATGCCATTCCGGATGGCTGACCGACTCCTAACCGGCTGGTCCTGGAAGTGACCGCTAAGACCGTGGGTAAAGATTCAAAAGAAGTTTATAAAAAACAGGTCATCTTTATGCCCCATCCGGGCCGTTTTGGGCGAGGCAAAGAGATGGGCAGAGGCCCTTATGAAAAGTGTGGTTTGATCCGGGATACAAGTCTTCCACCTTTAAGGCCCGTAAAGGAAATCTTTGAGATCCCCTTCCCTTACCGGGATACCAAAAAGAATGGCAAACGGTGGCGAGAGCTCCTGGCTGATGAGATGGAAATTGATGTCAAAATCTGGTATGTGCCCTACGGTGAATTTGATGGCAACGAAGTCCTCTTTTTCCAGGAGACTAAAAAAGTAGATCTTAAAACCGAATGGGTCTGGCGAAACTAATTCCTTCCGGGGCCCACCCCAGGTGGGCCCTTCTGGTCTAAAAAACTCTTCTTTTTCTCTCCCAAATCTGGCATTATGGGCTGAGAGAAGCTTTTAAAAGGAGGCTTTATCATGGGGGAGATAGTTCAAATACGCGCCAGAGAAATTCTTGATTCCAGAGGGAATCCCACGGTTGAAGTAGAGGTCTGGCTGGAGGGCGGGGCTTTTGGCAGGGCCGCGGTGCCCTCAGGGGCCTCAACCGGCACGCACGAAGCCCTCGAATTGCGGGACAAAGATGAAACACGTTACCACGGAAAAGGCGTCCTGCGGGCGGTTGAAAACGTCAACAATGTTATCGCTTCGGAGCTGGTGGGCATGGAATCAACTGCCCAGGCAGAAATTGACGAGCTCCTCATAGAACTTGACGGCACCGAAAACAAAAGGCGTCTGGGGGCCAATGCTATTTTAGGGGTTTCGATGGCCATAGCTCAGGCCTCTGCCCAGGAGGCCGGCCTTCCTCTTTACGCCTATCTCGGAGGAGTAGGGGCCCGGCTGCTTCCTGTCCCCTTAATGAATGTTATCAACGGCGGAGTCCATGCGGATAACAACCTTGATATTCAGGAATTCATGATCGTTCCTCTGGGGGCTCCTAATTTTTCTGAAGCCCTGCGATTTGGAGCAGAAACCTATCACGAACTTAAAAAAGTCCTCAAGGAAAAGGGCTATCGCACCTCTGTGGGGGATGAGGGAGGATTTGCCCCGGAAGTTAAAAGCACCAGGGAAGCCCTTGAAATACTCGTAACCGCTATTGAACGCGCGGGTTATCGTCCGGGAGAGGACATTGCCCTTGCCCTTGACGCGGCTGCCAGCGAGTTTTTCAAAGAGGGCCAGTATGTTCTTGCCGGTGAAGGCAAAACCCTTTCGGCAGAAGAGCTGGTTGCCTTTTACGAGGAACTGGTGCGGGAGTTTCCCATCGTCTCCATCGAAGATGGTTGTGCCGAAGACGACTGGGAAGGCTGGAAGATATTAAACGAAAAGCTCGGTTCTCGCATCCAGATCGTGGGGGACGATATTTTTGTTACCAACATCAAGAGGCTTTCGCGAGGGATAGAAGAAAACATTGCCAACGCCATCCTGATTAAGCTTAATCAGATCGGCACGGTCTCTGAAACTTTAGAGGCCATCAGAATGGCTCATACTTCCGGCTGGCGGACGGTCATTTCGCATCGCTCCGGGGAAACTGAAGACACTTTCATTGCTGATCTAGCCGTAGCAGTCAACAGTGGCCAGATAAAGACCGGAGCCCCGGCGCGTTCTGAAAGGGTGGCCAAGTATAACCAGTTACTCCGGATAGAGGAGGATCTGGGGCCGGCGGCACGTTTTGCCGGCCCTCAGGCCTTCAAGCGCTTGTGAGTAGCGGCCGGAAGGAATTTCTAAAACTTCTTCACGAGAGGGCCCAGAAGTTTTATTCCCGCCAGGGGCCCTCTCGTTTTGAGATCAAAGAAGGTCTTGAAACCCTTCTGGCCATCCTTGAAGAATCTCTAATAAAGGGAGAAAGGATAAGCATCTCTGGTTTTGGCACCTTTCTGGTCAGGCTTGAAAAGCCCCGCAAAGGCCGTGATTTCAGGACGGGAGAGGTCCGGGAAGTTTCTCCCCGGAAGCGGCCTGTTTTTAGGCCCTCCCGCAAATTATTAGAATTCCTTAATTCTTAAGATTTTAAATCTTTGATCCGCAACTGGAGATATTGCCGCCCCTGGAAGGGACTAAAATCAAGACTTGCCGCCAGAGCCCTTATCTGAGGGGGAGGCTCTCCTTCGAACCGAAAGTAAACCGCCGGGATACTCAGCCCCTCCTGCCAGAGGTGAAGCTTGAGATGTTTTTCTTTGAGAATAGTAGCGGTGCGCACCTCGAAATTGCGAAGGGCAAAGACGGGCTCCGGATATTCCGGGCCAAAAGGCCCAAGCTTTAAAAAATTTTCCAAAAAAGAGGGCTCCAAAAGGTGCCGCAACCTCACCCAGGCATCTACTTGGAGGCGTCGTAAAGGAGGGCCTTTTTCGAAATGTCTGGCCACTACCTCCTCAAAGGCCTCGACAAAATCTGAAATTTTTTCCGGTTTGAGCTTTAAACCGGCTGCGGCGGGGTGTCCTCCAAAGGCCTTAAGATATTCCCGACACTCCCAGAGACACTGGTAGAGATTTACTCCGGGGATGCTTCTTCCTGAGCCCCGGGCCAGCCCTTCTGCAAGGGAAAGGAGTATCACCGGACGATAAAGGGTCTCCTGCAGGCGGGAAGCCACGATCCCGATCACGCCCAAAGGCCAATCAGGGCTTGCCAGAACATAAGAGGCCCTCTCCGTCCCCCATCTTTCTTTGATTTGTTCCCAGGCCTCTCGCAGAATGCGTTCTTCCAGGCGTTGCCTTTCAGCGTTTAAACGATGGAGTTCCTGCGCCAGGGTCTCTGCTTCTGAAGGGTCGTGAGTAACCAGAAGTCTGAAGGCCAGAGAGGCCTCCTTGAGGCGCCCCCCGGCATTTATCCTCGGTGCCAGTCGAAAAAGGATGCTATGGGTGTCAAGGCTGCCATTTTCAAGGCCGGCGACCTTTTTCAGGGCCTTAAGACCTTCTCTTTCGGTTTTTTCGAGTTCCTGAAGCCCAAAGTACGAAATCAGCCGGTTTTCGCCCTTAAGGGGCACGATGTCTGCCACCGTGCCCAGGGCCACC
>JALSPN010000230.1 GCA_026985945.1 Thermodesulfobacteriales bacterium | reverse complement strand
CTCACCCAGAGGGTTGACCAGCTTACAGAGAGAATGGATCAGCTTACCCAGCGGGTTGACCAGCTCACAGAGAGAATGGATCAGCTCACCAAGCGGGTTGATCAGCTCACGGAGAGGATGGATCAGCTCACCGAGAGGGTTGACCAGCTCACGGAGAGGATGGATCAGCTCACCCAGCGGGTTGACCAGCTCACGGAAGATGTCCGGATCCTTGCCAGTGAAATGGGTAAAATGAAAGACGAAATGGGTGAGATTAAAAAGCAGGTGGGTGGTCTTAGTATTACAGTGGGTTATACGCTTGAGAATGAGGCTTATCGTTATCTTCCACGACTTTTGAAAGAAGACTATGGTCTTGAGCTTCTGGAGCCCTTGATAAGGACTTTTGTTAAAGATCAAAAGGGGCGAGATCTGGAGGTTAACATATTTGGCAGGGCTCAAAGGGAAGGGGAAGAACTGGTTATTCTCGGGGAGGCTAAAGCCCAGCTTTCCAAAAAGGATATAGATCGGTTTTTGAGACGAAAAATAAAGCCCCTTGAGGGAATTTTTCCGAAGACATTTTTAGTGCTTATTACCCACATGATTTCTGCACCAGAGGTAGCCGAATATGCTCGCCAAAAAGGCATAGTCCTTTACTACTCCTATCAGTTCAGGGATTAGAGATCTTTCTAGGGTCTTTCCAGAAACAAAATTTTTTCCATTGCCTCAGAAGACCTTTTTTGCTAAGTGAAAGATGATTTTATTGGATTTTTTACCCTGCTTAGCCGAAAGGTTTAATAACTAAGGGAAAAGGAGGCTAGTAATGAAGAGGCTTCTGGGGCTTCTTCTCCTTTTTGTTTTTATTTTTTCAGGTTCTGGTTTTTCTTTTCAAAAAAACGATCCTGATCCCTTTGATCGCGACGAAGACCTCGTTGAAGAAAGGCTTCAGCTCATAGAAGAAGATCTCCCTCCTTCGGATATTCCCATCACTCTCAATGAAAAGGTCGAATATTTTATTCGTTATTTCACCACCAAAAAGCGTGAGGTCTTTGCCCGCTGGCTGGCTCGGTCCGGTCGCTATATGCCTATGATCAAAGAAATTCTTCGCAGTTATGGTCTTCCAGAAGATCTTGCTTACCTGGCGATGATTGAAAGTGGCTTTAATCCCTTTGCCTATTCCAGAGCAGGGGCTTGTGGTATCTGGCAATTTATTCGTTCTACTGGCCGTAAATACGGCCTTAAAATCAACTATTGGGTGGACGAAAGGCGGGATCCGGAAAAGGCCACCCATGCCGCTGCCAGGTATCTCCTCGATCTCTACCAGGAGTTTGAATGCTGGCATCTGGCTTCTGCCAGCTACAATGCCGGAGAGGCCAAACTGAGGCGAGCGATCAAACGTTATGGCACCAGAGATTTCTGGAAACTCTGCCGCTATCGCTATCTTAAAAGGGAGACCAAAAATTATGTTCCCAAAATGATTGCCGCCATGATCATAGCCAAAAATCCTCAGAAATTTGGTTTTGATGTGGATCCCTACCCACCCCTTGATTACGAAATTATTGAAGTTCCGGGGGGAACTGATCTTCGAGCGGTAGCATTGGCAAGTGGCACGGATTATGATCTAATTCGCCTCTTGAATGCGGAACTTCGTCGAGGGAAGACCCCCCCTACTGTAAGCAGTTATCCGGTTAAGGTGCCTTTTGGGAAGGGGGGTGAAACTCTTTCGGCCCTTCAAAAGATCCGTTTCATTTATACTCGCCAAACTATCAAACATCGGGTAAGGCGAGGTGAGAGCCTTTACCGGATCGCTTCCTATTATGGAATTTCGGTGCGAGCCTTAAAGAGGGCCAATCATCTCCGCGGCCATCATTTACGTATTGGGCAGGTGCTTCGTATTCCGGTGAGAACTCAGGCGGTGCTTTATGTCTCTCCCACGCCGGTATCCCCTGCAGAACAGGCAATAGTTTACAAGGTCAAACCCGGTGATTCTTTGTGGAAAATCGCGCGCAAATTTGGGGTGCGCCTCTATGATCTCAAGGCCTGGAATAACTTGCACGGAAATACCATCAGGCCTGGTCTAAGGCTCATCATTTGGCCTGAGGCATGAAATACCTGTTATTCCTCATTGTTCTGCTCTCATCTTTTTCTATTTCCCGGGCAGAGAAGCCCGTTCTCGTAGCCAGCATCTTTCCGCTGGCTGATATAGCCCGGGAAGTTGCTGGTAATGATTTGAAGGTAAGACTCCTCTTGCCCCCCGGGGCGGACCCTCACTCCTGGGAGCCGACACCAGCAGACCTTTTAACCCTCCAAAAAGCCCGCTTTCTTTTTGCCGTAGGAGGAGGGCTTGAACCCTGGCTTGAAGACCTGCTTTCCGGTCTTAAGGCCAAAAATTTAAAAATCATCCTGGTGCTAAAAAGAAAATCTCCGCCTCACAAAAACCACCATCATCACGAAGATCCCCACGTATGGCTTGATTTCCCGGTAGATGCCAGACTTTGTCAACTTTTGGCCCGAAATCTGGCCGAAGCCTTCCCTGAAAAGGCCTCTTCCTTTCTAAAGAGGGGAGAAGAAGCGGCCCAAAAGTACGAAGAACTCCATCTTCTTTTTGCCAGGACCTTAAAATCTTGCCGTTATCAGTTGGTTCCCCTTGCCGGGCACGACGCCTTTAGGGCGTGGGAAAAAAACTATGGCCTTCGGTTCATCTCCCTTGCGGGTTTAAGCCCGGAAGCAGAACCCACCCCCCAAAGCCTTCACCGTGTAATTACCCTGATGCGCAAATTCAAAATCCCGGCAATCTTTTATGATGAGCCGCAGGCTCTGAAATTCGCCCGCCTCATCGCCCGAGAAACTGGAGCCCAAATCTACTATTTGACTCCGGGAGCATCCCTTACCAGAGAAGAAATCCAAAAAGGTCTGAGATTTCGTCAACTAATGCTTGAAAATCTCAAGCGTCTGAGCCTGGGGCTCCGTTGTTCCGGGCTGCCTGGCCAAATTTGACCAGCCTTTCCTTCCAAATAACTCCTTACTTGCCAAGAATTTCACTTTGAATTAGAAACTCCAAACCAAGTATTCAGAAAAAAGGGGGATTTTATGCCGCGCACGCTCAAATGGAAGATCGCGCTTCTGGTCTTTTTAACCATCGCCTCCATTCTTCTGGTATTGCCTTCTTTTTACCCCAATCTTCCTTCCTGGTATCTCAGGCATATTTATGGCCAGCAATTAAAGCTCGGCCTTGACCTCCAGGGTGGAATGCATCTGGTCCTCCAAGTAGATCTTGATAAGGCCATCCAGAACGCCCTAAACGCCAGGATCAAAGATCTCCAGCAGGTTTTGGCCCGTAAAGGAATTCGGGCCTCCCTGGCAGAGAGTAAAAAGTTTTCGGAGGCAGTCCTGGTCTTTCCAAGCAAAGAGGCCCTTGAAAGGGCCAGAAGAATTATCCAGGAAGAATTTAAGAGCTTAAAGATAGTGCGAGAAGAGGAGGGGAAATTCCCTCGCCTGATCATTTCCCTCACCCCGGAACAGATCGCCTTTATTAGGGAAAATGCTATTGATCAGTGTCTTGAGATCATCAGAAATCGTATCGACCAATTTGGGGTTACAGAGCCTGTTATTGTCAAGCAGGGAACAGACAAAATCGTAGTTCAGCTTCCAGGAGTTAAGGACCCTGAACGGGCGCTTAAGCTCATCGGCCAGACTGCCCAGCTGGAATTCAAGCTGGTGGACGAAGAGGCCATGTCCCGGATAGATATAGCCGGTCTCATTGCGAAAGCTATCAGGGAAGGGCGTCTCAAGCCCGATGCTTCCAGAGAAGAGGTAAATCGGGTCTTAAGGCCCTATATTCCTCCTGATGATGAAATCTATTTTCTGGTTGAAAAAGACCCTCAGACAGGGCGGGTGATCAAAAAGCCCCTCTTGCTCAAAAAAAGGGCCGTTCTTACGGGAGACATGGTAAAGACGGCCCGCGTGAGAATTGGAGGGGTTTATAACGAGCCCTACGTGGCCCTTGAGCTCACCGATCGGGGGGCCCGGATCTTTGAAAGGGTGACAGCTGAAAACGTGGGGCGTCGTCTGGCTATTGTGCTTGATGATGTAGTGCGTTCTGCCCCTGTAATTCGGGAGAAGATCCCCGGAGGGCATGCCCAGATTACCGGGTCTTTTACCTATGAAGAAGCGGCGGATCTGGCCATCGTCCTTCGGGCAGGGGCCCTTCCGGCTCCGGTGAAGGTAATCCAGAATATCACCGTGGGCCCGAGCCTTGGGCGAGACTCTATTAAAAAAGGCCTTCTTTCCGGTCTGGTAGGGGCTGCTGCCGTCATAGTCTTTATGATCATTTACTATCGCTTCTCAGGTTTCGTGGCGGATATAGCCCTCATCCTAAACGTCCTCATGCTGCTGGCAGTGCTCTCCCTTTTTCGGGCCACTCTCACCCTGCCTGGAATCGCCGGTATCATCCTCACCATGGGAATGGGGGTGGATTCAAACGTCCTTATTTTTGAACGCATGCGAGAGGAGCTGGGGCTCGGAAGGACCCCTCGAGCGGCCATCACCGCAGGCTATGAGCGGGCCTTCTGGACCATCGTTGACGCCCATATCACCACCCTTATTACCGCCCTGGCCCTCTTTCTCTTTGGAACCGGCCCTATCAAAGGCTTTGCCGTAACACTTTCGGCAGGTATCGTGATTAACCTCTTTACCGCCATCTTCGGCACCCGTATCGTTTACGATTATCTGATCGCCAAAGGGAAGACCCCCAGGATCAATTTCTTAAGCCTCATCAAAGATCCTCATATCGATTTCATGGGGGCCCGGAAGGTTACCACCATCATTTCCGGGATTCTGGTGCTACTTGGGATCGTGGCCTTTATTCAGATCTCCAGAGGGGCCGCCAATCTCGGAATTGATTTTAGCGGTGGGGTGATGGCCTATTACCGGGCTGAAAAGTCTTTCACCCTTGATGAAATAAGAAAGGCCTTAAAAGAAGCCGGGCTTGACGGTTTCCAGCTTCAGGATGTCAAGGGGGAAAACCTTCTCATCGTCAAATTGCGCAAAAAGGCCGAAACAGTGGGTGATATTGAAGCCAAAGTGAGAGAAATCCTCCAGAAGAAATTTCCGGATCACAAATTTCGCCTGGAAGCCAAAGAAGAGATCGGCTCGGCCATAAGCAAAGAGCTTAAACGCAAAGCCCTCATCGCCATTGCCATTTCTCTGGCGGGCATTATCGGTTACCTGGCCTTTCGTTTCAACGTGAGTTTTGGGGTGGCTGCGGCCGCAGCCACTTTTCATGATGTGCTGGCGGTTCTGGGGCTTTTTTACGTGCTTAATCGTGAAATCTCGCTCCTTTTTGTAACGGCGCTCCTTACCCTGGCAGGGTATTCTCTTACAGATACAGTGGTCATTTTTGATCGTATTCGAGAAAATATAAAAAAATACCGCGGTAAATTGAGTTTTCTGGAAATTATCAACCGCAGCATCAATGAGATGCTTGCCCGCACCATCATTACCACTCTTACTACTCTCCTGGTTATTCTTGCTATTCTCTTTTTTGGAGGGGTGGTGCTGCGGGATTTTGCTCTGGCCCTGGCCCTGGGGGTGATTGTGGGAACTTATAGCTCCGTCTTTGTGGCCAGCCCCATTGTGCACTTCTGGCACAAGGGGGAGACGCCAAAGATTGGAAGCTGAAGGAAAAAGCCCCCTTACTTTTGGGGGCTTTTTTCTATTTTTCTTTTTCCGTTCTGGTAAAATCTCGTGCTCGTTCAGCAAGCTCTCTTAACTTTTGATCCACCAGGTAAAAGACCGTATTTTCAGGATAAGTGCCATCAGGAAGGCGTTCGCCGGCGGGTTTTCCAGTAAGGATTTCAATCCCCTCTTCTACCTTTGAAACGGCCCAGAGGTGAAATTTCCCCTCTGAGATGGCCTCAACCACTTCTTCCTTAAGCATTAGTTCTTTAACATTAGCGGCAGGTATAATTACCCCCTGTTCTCCGGTAAGCCCCTTGGCCTTACACACTTTGTAAAAACCTTCAATCTTTTTGTTGATCCCCCCAACCGGCTGAATATCTCCTTTCTGGCTTATGGAACCCGTCACCGCGATACCCTGCTTGATGGGAACTCCTGAAAGGGCTGAAAGAAGGGCATAAAGTTCCGCACTTGAGGCCGAGTCACCATCTACCATTCCGTAACTCTGTTCAAAACAGAGGGTGGCCGTAAGGGTGAGGGGTTTGTCGTGGACAAATCTTTCCCGCAAGAATCCCGCCAGGATCAAAACCCCTTTGGTATGGATCTTTCCAGAAAGATCGGCTTCTCGTTCGATATTGATCACGCCTTCTTTTCCCAGAGAAATATTGGCGGTAATACGGGTGGGACGACCGAAAGAGTAATCACCCAGATCATAGACGGAAAGGCCATTTATGCTGCCAACCTGCTCTCCATCGACCCGGATCTTGAGGAGATCCTTTTCGATCATCTCCTGGATGTGTTCTTCAGGGAGGCTGGCACGAAATTCCCTTTCCTGAATGGCCTTTTCCAGATGAGAAGCAGTAATCCGGGTGGCTCCCTCGCGGGTGGCCCAGAAGTGGGCCTCTTTTAAGACGTCCTGAATCACAGGGAATTTTAAAGAGAGTTTGTCCTGTCGGCCGGCAAGTTCACAGGAAAATTCTATTAACCTTGCCATCCCTGAGGCCTCAAGGGGGAGAAGACCGTCGCGTTTGATCATCATGGCCACTGCTCGCAGAAATTGATTGGTGCGCACCTCGTCTCTGTCAACCCAGACGTCAAGGTGGGCCTTGATTTTGAAGACTTCCCGGAAAGTCTCGTCAAAAAGATAAAGAAGATGATAAATGAAAGGGTCTCCTTGAAGAATGACTTTGGCCCGGAAGGGGATGGGTTCAGGTTTTAGGGTTTTGGTAGTGAAAATGCCGATCTGTTCGGCCAAGTCCTCCAGATAGATTTTGCGGGTCTTGATAGCCCGCTTAAGATTCTCCCAGCTAAAAGGATATTTCAAGAGATCTAAAGCCCTGACAATCAAAAAGCCTCCATTGGCCTTGTGGAGGCTTCCAGCCTTAAGCATGGTGAAATCCGTAAGTAAGGCCCCAAATTGGGCCTTTCTTTCAATCGCCCCGAAAAGGTTAGTATAGGTAGGGTTGGGCTCAAAAATTACCGGTGCCCCTTTGGTTTCCGAATTATCCACAAAGACGTTAACTTCGTATCTGGTAAACGAAGGTTGAGACACAGGCACTGGAAAAGGCATGGGCGGTGGCGGGGCAGGTTTTTGGCGGAAATCATCCAGATGCCTGACAATATCTTCCTGGACCTCCAGAAGATAATCCACTATCCCCGGAATACCGGCATATTTTTCTTTAAGCTCCTGGATGTAACTTCCTACCACGTGTAAGGCCACCTCTCGATCAAGCCGTTTTAGCTGCTCCCGGAGTTCTTTTTCTAATTGCTGGATACGGTGGGCGGTGGTGTTTAGTTCCTTCTGTAATTCTTCGCTTTTGCGTTTAAGCTCTTCCTTTCGCTCTTCGGGCAGAGCTGCCACATCCTGAGGCGTCATCGGAGTGCCATCTTCTTTGGCGGGAATAATCATCATTCCCATGGGTTCAACATTTAAGATGAAACCTTCTGCCCGGACCTTTTTCTCCAGTTCCTCAAAGATTCTGGCACGTTTGATATTGAACTCTTTA
>JALSPN010000229.1 GCA_026985945.1 Thermodesulfobacteriales bacterium | reverse complement strand
GGCTATCTTTGAGTGGGATACTAAAGAAGAGATGTCCGTGGTAGGAAAAAAACGAAGGCTCTTCGTTTACCTGTTTTTGAAGCAGAGAGACCGGAACGAGCATCTTTAAAGGGATAATCTTTTCTTCCTCAAGCCTGTAAAGGCCGTTTCTTATTTCTTTGGAACGGGCAAGATATTCTGCCACCGAGGCCAGAGGAGTATAAATTTCAAGCATACGGCCATCTTCAAGGGCAACTTTCCCTCTGGCAGCAAGATCCTTTCCGCCTATATCCCACCCGGGTGGCTCCGAGGATGTTTCCAGATAACGGAGATAACGAGGATAGGGTTGATCAGGAAGGGAAGTAAGGTCCGGAGATTTCTTGACTATACGGGCCAGAATGAAATTGTTTTGGGCCACTTCTTTGAAGTAATTGACATCTTCGAGAGCCAGGGCCTTTTCTTCTCTTAAAATAAAGCTCTCGAAATTTTTGATTTCCCCAAGGGCCAGCCAGTTGGCTATTACGAAAGCCAGGCCCAGGAGTAAACCAAAAGGGAAAATAATACGCAGACCAATAGGTAACCGATAGAAAAACGAAAACATGGACTCTTATTTTTGAATCGGCACATGCAGAAAGCTCTTTTAATCGAATCCCCAGCGCCGAAGCTTTTCACGAAGAGTCTTCCGATCTATCCCGAGAATTTTTGCCGCTCTGCTTTTGTTTCCTCCACAGCGTTTTAGGACCTGCAGAATATAACGTTTTTCTACTTCTTCGAGAGGTAGATTTTCTTCCAGAAAGTTAGACTCCTGGGTTTTGAAGCCTGCCAGGTGGAGATCGTCAAGGGTGATACGATCCCCCCGGGCAAAGATGACCAGCCTTTCGATGGTGTTTTCAAGTTCCCGGACGTTTCCGGGCCAGGAGTAAGCTTTCAGTTTTTCCAGCACTTCTTTTTCGAAATCCTGGACTTTCTTGCGATATTTGTGGGCAAAGTTTTTGAGAAAATAATGGGCCAGTAGAGGGATATCTTCCATTCTTTCCCGCAAAGGGGGGATATGAATAGAAACCACGTTCAGGCGGTAGAAAAGATCGTCTCTGAAAGTGCCCTTTTTGATCTCTTCTTCCAGGTTTTTATTGGTGGCCGCTATGATACGAACGTTTACCTTGGTTACACGATGGCTTCCTACCGGAGAAATTTCTTTTTCTTCTACCGCTTTGAGTAATTTGGCCTGGATATCAATGGAAATATTTCCGATCTCGTCAAAAAAAATGGTCCCTCCGTTGGCAAGCTCGAATTTACCAATTTTGTGTGCGGTGGCCCCGGTAAAAGCCCCTTTCACATGGCCAAAGAGCTCACTTTCGAAAAGCGTCGGGACCAAAGTGCCACAGTCAACAGCCACAAAGGGGCCCTGGGCTCTGGGGCTTAACTCGTGTATTTTCCGGGCCAGAAGGCCTTTTCCGGTGCCGGACTCTCCGGTGATAAGAACGGTAGAGTCAGTAGGGGCTACCATCTGAGCCATTTCAAGGACTTTCTGAATAGCAGGGCTCTGACCGATAATGACTACCCGGCCTTCTTTTTCAGCCAGGGCACGCCGGAGATAGATGTTTTCCAGGGTGAGGCGGCGTCGCTCAAGCGCCTTTTCCACCGCAAGTTTTAATTCCTCCGGGCCAAAAGGCTTTTGCAGGAAGTCGCTGGCTCCATCTTTCATGGCCTGCACGGCATTACTTACCGTGCCGTAAGCCGTAATGATCACCACTTCCGCGTGAGGATCTATCTCTTTGATGTTTTTTAAGAGTTCGAGACCGTTTATCCCTGGCATTTTGAGATCCAGGAGAATGACATCGAATTCGAAGTGGGCTAGCAGGTCAAGGGCCTCTTCGGCCCGAGCTGCAAGATCTACCTCATAGCCCCGTCTGGTAAGGACCTGGAAACAGGCATCTCTAATGGCCGGGTCGTCATCTACGATGAGAATCTTTTCTTTATTCATTTCCAAGGTGTATCTTGGGTAATTTCACTCTAAAAAGAGTTTTCCCGGGCTGACTTTCAAATTCGATTGTCCCCTGATGTCTTTTGACTATACCGTGGCAGATGGCAAGCCCCAAGCCCGTGCCTTTGCCTCCGGGTTTGGTGGTGAAGAAGGGGTCAAAGATCCTTTCCTGGATCTCTGGTGGAATTCCAGGGCCGGTGTCTTCTATTTCGAGGACCACCATTTCTCCGTGACCAAGACGGGTGCGCAGATAAAGACGCCCCCGGCCTTTCATGGCCTCTCCGGCATTGATGATAAGGTTTAGAACCAGCTGCTCCAGTTGACTGCGATTTCCCTGCACAAAGGGAAGATTTTCTTCAAGTTCCCAGATGATTTCAACTTCGCGGAAAAGGCGGTGATCTTCAATTAAAGAAAACATGTCCTGAAGGACCTGGTTGATGTTGACCCACTCTTCCAGGCTATCTTCGGGATGGCCGAAATTAAGAAGCGCCTTGGCGATAATACGGCAACGGGTAGCAAGCTTAATGATCTTGTCCACATGGGAAAGAAGGGGGCTTCCTGAAGGCAGGTCTTCTTTCAAAAGATTGGCATAAAGGAGGATTCCTCCCAGGGGATTGTTGATTTCGTGGGCGATTTCCCCGGCAAGCTTTCCCATGGCCGTAAGGCGTTCGGCCTGAAGCCACATCTTTTCCGTAGCCCGCCTTTCGCTTACGTCTCGAACAAGCAGTTGCCTGAGCTCGCCGTTGAAAGGCAAAAGCACCACTTCGGCTTCAAAGGAACTTCCATCCGGCCTCCGGGCACGAGTCTCAAGAAGGCCAAATTCTTGCGGAGGTTTTTCGAAAAGATCCTCGATTTTTCCGGGTAAATCCTCAAGGTGAAAAAGCCTTCGGAAACTTTCATTAATAAAGACAAAACGATTCTCCTTTAAAAGGGCCAAAGGATCTTTTATCTTACTAAGAACTATTCCTTTATAGGTTAGAGCTGGCATAATAATGATACGAAAGTTTTTTAAAAAACTTTAGCAGGTATTCTGCCTACATTCAAAAAGTGGGCCTTTAGATCCTTTGGGGGAAAAGGCCCTCGAAGAAATTTTCTAAGTGTAGGAGTTACAAGATATGTTACCGGAATGGAGTTATTTGTTATGGGGTATTTTGTTAGGAGGTGGTGCCTTATGGTTATATGCCAGGTGGGAGCAAAACAAATTTCTCCGGAAGATTGATGATCTGCAAGAAGAGTTAGTCCAGAAAAAGACAGAGCTTGCCCAGCTTAATGAAAGGTGGGTCCAGGAGGAACATTATCGGAAGAGACTTGAAGCAGAAAAGGCTGAACTTTTTGAGAGACTTAAGGAAGCGCAGGAGGAGCTTGCTCAGCGACAAGCCGAAATCGCTAAACTCAAAGAAAGAGTAACTCAAGAAGAAGAACACTTTCGGGAAAAGCTCGAAATTATAGAAAAGGCCCAAAAAGAACTTGAAAACACCTTCAAAGCCCTCTCTTCGGAAATATTCCAGAGAAATACAGAAACCTTTTTAAAGCTAGCCCAGGATCGTCTCTCTGTTTTTAAAGAGGAAATTCAGGGCCAACTGAAAGCCAAAGAAGAAGCCCTTGATCAGCTGACAAAGCCTATAGCTGAAGCCCTTGAGAAAGTTAACCGCGAAATCAGACAGATGGAGGAAAAGAGAGAAGGGGCTTACAGAAGCCTCCAAGAAAGCCTCCGAAATCTTATGGAGGTATATCTTCCAAAGCTCCAAAAAGAGGCAGAAAATCTTTCGAGGGCCCTTAGACAGCCCAGAATAAGGGGCAGATGGGGAGAAATTCAGTTAAAGCGCGTGGTAGAAATGGTGGGGATGCTTCCCAAGTGTGACTTCGAAGAGCAGACATCTTTTTCTACAGATGAGAAAACTCTCCGGCCAGACATGATCATCAGGCTTCCTGGGGGAAGAATCATTGCCATAGACGCCAAGGTTCCTTTTGATCTCTACATAGAGGCCATTGAAGAAACAGATGAAAATGAAGCTCATCAAAAGATACGGGAATATGTAATGGGGCTTAAGAACCATATTAAGAGCCTTTCTCAAAAAAGGTACTGGGAGGCGATAACATCTCGGTGGCGAAAGAGCCCAGAATTTGTCATTCTTTTTCTTCCTGCTGAGGGTCTTTTTTCAGCGGCTTTGAAAAGTGATCCTGAAATTGTGGAATTTGGTGCCAAACATAAGGTCCTTTTGGCCACCCCCATAACCCTTATAGCCATTCTCAAAGCAGTAGCTTATGCTTGGCAGGAACAAGAGCTTGCCGAAAACGCTAAAGAGATAGCTCACCTGGGCAAAGAGCTTTATGAACGTCTTAGAGTTCTTACCGAGCATTTCGGTGATTTAGGAAACAGGCTCAAGCAGGCGGTTGAAGCTTACAATAAAACTGTGCGTTCCTACGAAAGAAGAATTCTCGTCACTGCCCGAAAGTTTGAGGATTTCCGCATGATATCCCCAGAGAAAAAAATTCCTGAATTAGCCGAAGTTTCTACTTCTCCTTTGGAAATTCTCTCTAAAAAGGCTTCGAAAAGACAAGCATAATGACGCCTCCTTAGCCCAAGCAGTAATCCCCTTGCGGGTCTTACGGGTAGGATTATATTCCTATCGAAGCTTTGCTTACAAAGAGGCGAAGAGGTTTAATCGAGTTGCGACTATGGAAGAAAAAGAATACAAAATCCTGATTGTTGAAGATGAAGACCTTATTCTGGAAATGCTTGAAGAATACTTCTCGCTGGTGGAGCCAAGGTTTAAACTTTTCTTTGCCAAAAGCCTTCGGGAAGCCCGGCAGAAATTGCGTGAAAATTCTTTTGATCTCTGCGTGGTGGATTGCAACCTGCCAGACGGCACGGCCTGTGATCTCTTTCAGGAAAAGATTTTTTCCTGTCCGGTGATCATTACCACGGGTTATGTGGATGAGAAAAAGTTTGCCAGCGTGAAGGAATTCGTCCAGAATCCTGTCTTTCTCTTTCAAAAGCCCTATCTCCCTGCCGATCTCCTTCAAAAAATCAAAGAACTTTTAGGATTGAACTAATGGCCAGTCGTTACATCGTAGGCATAGACCTGGGGACTACCAATACCGCGCTGGCCTATGTAGATCTCAAAGAGACCGGGCCTGAGCTTGAGATCAAAGTCTTTGAAGTTCCTCAACTGGTAGGCGCAGGCCGTTTGGGGAAAAGGGAAGTCCTTCCTTCTTTCCTTTTCCTCCCCGGGCCTTTTGACGAAGAAGACCTGGGCCTTCCCTGGGATCCGGAACGCCGTTTTGCCGTGGGGACTTTTGCCCGGGATTACGGGGCCCTGGTGCCTGATCGTCTGGTTTCTTCTGCCAAAAGCTGGCTCTGTCACGGAGGAGTTGATCGCGAGGGCAAAATTTTGCCCTGGGGCGCAGGTGAAGAAATAGAGAAGGTCTCCCCGGTGGAAGCCTCATCCCGCTATCTTGAGCATCTCAAAGAGGCCTGGAATTACGAAATAGCGCGGGAAGATCCGGAAGCAAGGCTTGAAGAGCAGCTTATCATCCTTACTGTTCCGGCCTCTTTTGACCAGGTGGCCCGGGAACTCACCCTCAAGGCCGCGGAAATGGCCGGGCTTAATGTGGTCCTCCTTGAGGAACCGGTGGCAGCTCTTTACGCCTGGCTTTCAGCCCACGAAAAAGACTGGCAGGAGGAGCTCCGGGAGGGGGAGCACCTTCTTGTGTGCGATATCGGCGGGGGAACGACGGATTTTACGGTGGTGGAAGTCCGCCGAGGGCCCAAAGGCCTGGAGCTTGAAAGGGTTGCCGTGGGAGACCATATTCTCCTTGGCGGAGACAATATTGATCTAGCCCTGGCTCGCCTGGCAGAACGCAAATTTCCCCAAACCCGGCTTGATTTTGCCCGCTTCCAGACCCTTACTTTTCTCTGTCGAGAATTAAAAGAAAAACTCCTTTCACCAGAAGGGCCCACAGAAGAAGCGGTAAGACTGCCGGGGCGTGGAAGAGCCCTTATTGCCGACACCCTGGTGGCTAAGATTTCCCGTCAAGAAGTGCTTGATTTAGTCCTTAAAGAATTCTTCCCGGAGGTAGAATTTGGCCCGGCCCTTTCGCGGGTGGAATCTGTGCCCCGCATCATGCGAGAGTGGGGGCTTCCTTTCGCTCGCGATCTCGCCATCACCAGGCATTTAGGAGCCTTTCTCTATAAGAGGAAGATCCAGAAAATCGACGTCGTCCTTTACAATGGTGGGGCCCTCAAGCCCCCTCTCTTTCGCCAGCGGCTGACCGAGGAGCTGCGGCGCTGGTTCAAGGGGGCAAATCTTCGGGAGCTTGAAACCGTCTCTCTGGACCTGGCAGTGGCTATGGGAGCGGCCTATTACGGGCTGGTAAAAGAAGGCCTGGGGATTCGAATAGGAGGAGGGCTTCCGCGGGCTTATTATATCGGAGTTCAGGGGGATAAAAAAACACAGGCCGTATGTTTGGTCCCCAAAGGGACCAAAGAGGGCGAAAGGCTCGTTTTGCCGCAAAATTTCAAGGTGCTGACCAACAGACCCGTAAAGTTTCCCCTCTACACTTCTTCCTTAAGGGATGATGCCTTGGGAGAGGTGGTAGAAATAGACGAAGACTTTGCTTCTCTTCCGCCGCTTACTACCATCTTAAAGTTTGGCAAAAAAAGTGGCTTTAAAGAAATCCCCGTCCAGCTGGAGGCCTACCTTTCGGAGATAGGTGTGCTGGAAACTTACTGCTCTTCTCTTGAAACTCCTCATCGATGGCGACTTCAATTTAGCCTTCGAGAAGAAGAAACATCTTTTGAAGAAGTCCCTGAAGGGGTTCTGGTTAAAAAGGAAGAGGAGAGCAAGGCCCTCCCTGTGGAAGAAGAAAGGCTTGTTGAGGCCAAAAAACTCCTGAAAGCGGCCTTTGAGGCCGGAGGGGAGGGTCTTCAGCGCCTTACGCGAAGGCTTGAAGAACTTTTTGAGATGGAAAAAGACCACTGGCCCCTTCTCCTTTTGAGGTCTCTGGCTGATATCCTTGTGGAGTTCAAAAATTTTCGGCGGCAGACGGCCCTTCATGAAGCTCGCTGGCTTAATCTGGTTGGTTTTCTCCTTCGCCCTGGATACGGAGACCCTCTTGATCCTTTTCGCATCCGCAAAATCTGGGGGCTTTATTTTGAAGGCCTTTTCCACCGCAATGATAAGGCGGTTAATCTGGAGTGGTGGATTTTCTGGCGCCGGGTGGCAGGGGGCCTTAATCAGGGCCAGCAAGAGCAAATCTTTTCCCGTCTGAAGCCGGTTTTTCTCCCTGGCAAGGGTGGAAAGGGTAAGGCTTCTCCTCAGGAACGGCGCGAGATGCTACTTTGCCTCTCTAATCTAGAGAGGCTTAAACCGGCGGTAAAACTCGAACTTTCCCGACGCCTGCTTTCAGAGGCCCTCAAAAAATACGATCGCTTTCTTCTCCTGGCCCTGAGTCGTTTTCTGGCTCGCGAACTCATTTACGGGCCGGCCAATTGCGTTATCCCCGCTTCTCAGGCCGCCCCTCTTATAAAGGAATTTTTAGACACCCTTGCTAAACGCCCCCCTAAGGAAAAACAGAAAAGGACCTGTGGCGAAGCCTTACTTTCCATGTGTCGTCTTACGGGAGACCGGCTGCGAGATCTCCCCCAGGATCTCCAGCAAAAGGCACTTGCCCTTGCAGAAGAATTAGGCCTCGGGGAAGAGGCCTTGAAGGCCCTTAAAACCCCC
>JALSPN010000228.1 GCA_026985945.1 Thermodesulfobacteriales bacterium | reverse complement strand
GCCTTAAGAAATGGTGTTTTGCAAAGGTCTCTTCTAATTTATCTCATCGATTTTCTTCTAAAAGGAAGTTTATTGACAAAGTTTTGAGAAACTGTTGTAATTCATTTTCTCTTTCTCTATCATATCGTAAAACGATAAATCCGTTAGGAAGAATGGTAGGAAAGGCTAAATGTCCTGAAGATTCTAACAAAAACTTCACTAAATATATCTTCTCACGAGGAACTCTGATACAACATTTTGCCTCTCTTCTTGACACTTCCTGAAGCTCCCCGTTACCTTTCGGTTCCATGGAAAACTCCTCCTGGTTCACGGCCCCGGTAGATAAAAATCTCCTGGATCAACTCTTCAAAGAAACCGGGCTTCCCCCCCTTTTGCTCCACCTCCTGACAATCAGGGGCATCAGAGAGCCTCAGGAAATCTATCGCCATTTGCATCCCTCTCTTTCTGATTTTGCCGACCCCTTCTTTTTACCGGATATGGAAAAGGCCGTTAAGCGCCTTGTCAAAGCCATCAAAGAGAGGGAAAAAATTGCCATCTACGGCGATTACGATGTGGATGGCACCACCGGAGCCGCTATCCTCTATCTTTTCTTTCGGGAACTCGGGCTTGAACCTCTGGTAATCTTTCCTCATCGCGAAAAGGATGGCTACGGACTTCACGCTCACCTTTTACCGCCCCTAAAAGAGAGGGGGGTTAAGCTCCTTATCTCGGTTGATTGTGGCATCTCTTCTCATGAAGCCTGTCAGCTAGCCCGGCAATTGGGGCTTGAAATAATCATAACTGATCATCACGAAGTAGGGGCAACGCTTCCTGAGGCTTTGGCAGTCGTAAATCCCAAAAGGCCTGACAGTTCTTATCCCTTCCGGGAACTGGCAGGCGTTGGGGTGGCCTTTTGTCTTCTTCGGGCCCTGAGACGGCGCCTTTACCAGGAAGGGATTATCCGGCGCGAAGAAGTCCCCAACCTCAGGCGCTATCTCGACCTGGTGGCCCTGGGCACGGTGGCAGACATCGTGCCCCTTAAGGGCGAAAACCGCCTGATTTCGTATTTTGGGCTTCAGGAACTCGAAAAAACCGAAAGAGAAGGGCTTAAGGCCCTGAAAAAGATTGCCGGCCTTGAAAATGGTAGCCTTGACACCCATAGCATCCTTTTTCGACTGGCACCGAGGATAAATGCCGGGGGGCGCCTCAAGGAGGCCTCTCTGGCCTTCAGACTTTTGGTTACTCACGACCCTTCAGAAGCAGACTCCCTGGCACAGGAACTCCATCGTTTAAACGCTGAAAGGCAACGCCTGGAAGAACGCATTCTGCGGGAGGCCTGGGAACAAATCAAAGAAAGATGGGGGACGGAGAGGGCTTCCTACGTCCTGGCAAGCCCTGATTGGCCTTTGGGCGTGATCGGGATCGTGGCTTCCCGCCTGCAGGAGGCCCTTTATCGTCCGGTGATACTCCTTTCCCTTGCAGAAGGGCTGGCCCGGGGCTCCGGAAGAAGTATCCCCGGGGTAAATCTCTATCAGTGTCTCTGGGAATGTCGAAAACACCTTAAGGCCTTTGGAGGACACCCCGCCGCAGCCGGTTTAAAGCTCAAACCGGAAAAAATTTCAGATTTTGTTGAGGCCTTTGAGGAGGTAGTGGCCAGACATTTCGAAAAAGGCCCTCCTTTACGACGCCTCCAAGTAGATGCCTGGGTGAGGTTGCGGCACCTTTTGGAGCCCTCTTTTTTGGAAAATTT
>JALSPN010000227.1 GCA_026985945.1 Thermodesulfobacteriales bacterium | reverse complement strand
ACGAAGCGGGTGGCCGCAGCCGCAAAATCCGAGTCACCACAGATGGCTACCCGCTTCATCATGGTGTAGTGCAGGGTATCGGCCATGGCGTCAAGGAGGATACCCCGTTCCCAGCGTATAGCCTCCGGAATGGACCGCCCCGAGACCTCTATTAGCGTCTTGAGGAGCTGATCGGTGTTGCCTACCCCTATGGGCACAGGAAGAACAAAGGCCGGCACTTTGTGACGACGGGAGAGCCATTTCGCACCGGCTCCCCCGGCATCCGGCGAAAGGGCAAAAATAGCTTTCGCATCTCCAGCCCGCACAAACTCCTCTACCCGGCTGCCTCCTGGAGGGTAGTAGGGGATCTTGTTGGGCATACCTACCAGTGGACAATCAAGAGTAGCACTTATATCAAAAAGGAGATGGTAGGAGACCCCCATGAGATTGAAGAGATGTTTTAATTCCCGCAAATCTCCGGGCATGAGAAATCCGGGGATAAAGTATAGGTCTTCGGAAGGCTGGCCGCTCCTGCGTGAAAGGGTCTTGAGGAATTCCTGGGCAGCACGGTTGTAGCCCTCCACGTGGGAGCCGGCAAAGCTCGGAGTATTTACCACCACAAACTTCGTAAGATCAAGCACCTCCGGTCCGAATTCCTCCTCCATAATATCTAAGGCCTCAGCAAGAAAGCTCTGAATGTCATCTCCGATAACCTCACTTGAACAGGTGGTAACGATAGCGATGAGCTCCGGTTTATAGCGGCAGACCAGGTTCCGCACTCCGCGAACAAGATTCTTACGGCCACCGAAGACCGCGGCATCTTCATGAAAGGAGGCCGTAGCAATGGAGGCCGGTTCACGGAAGACACGGGAAAAAGTATAGCGCACGTAAGTGGTACAACCCTGTGCCCCCTGCACAAAGGGAATGGCCCGATGGACCCCCAGCGTAGCCCACATGGCCCCGAAGGGCATACAGGTGCGGCTGGGATCAATACAAACTGCGCGTTTGGCTGCCGGCACCAGCTCCGGAGGTGGAGGAACATATTCCGGTGTCAAAGGCTTCTTTTCTATGCGGAGCTGTTTATAGGTTATTCCTTCTATGGGTATCTCTGATACGTGATTTATCATGGATTTACCTCCCATAAGTTTTAAATTTCGCAACGGGCAAGTCGCCATACCGGGGCCCAAACCGCCTGATAAATGTCTCGTGCGAAGTTCACAAAACCGCGAAAACCTGCATACGGCCCGGCTTCGTAAGAATGGGAATTGAGGGTCGGCACCCCGAACTTGCGCACGAGATACTTCTCCTTGAGACCGGTGAGGAAAAGATCGGGCCTGCAGGTCTCGATCATCTCCTCGATCTCGAATTCGTTGGGATTATCGATTACGAGAGTGCCGGGTTTTACGCGCTGGATAATCTTCTCGTAGTCCTCCTGGTGTCCAAAGGTGGTCATACAAGCCACTACCTCCATTCCGAGTTCTTCCATCACCTTTGGCCAGTGCCACACCCGTGGAGCCCCCACGTAAATGGCCACCCGCTTTCCGGAAAGGCGCTCCCGATACCAGGAAAGAGCCTTCTCTACAGCCGCGGTCTCCTCCTCGATAATTTCCTCGGCCCGACGCTTCATCTTCTCTTCCCCGAACCAGGACGCTACATCCCGAAGCGCCTTTGCAGTCTGGGAAATTCCGAAAAGACTTACACGGACAAAAGGCATCTCATGGCCCTCTCTCAAAAGTTCCGCGATGTAGGTAGCCGAACGTTGACAGTGAACAATATTCAGTTTGGCATCTGGAAGTCTTAAAAGCTCATTGAGACGGCCATTACCTGTAAAGACGTTGAGAATCCGCAGCCCCAGCTTTTCAAAAAGCGGCTCTACCGTAACCAGGTCCCAGTCAATGTTGTAATCACCGATGAGATTGACATCGTAGGGTGTCTTCTCCTCTTCCTTCATACATACCTCTGGATGTTTCTCACGATACTTAAGAAGCCAGCGATAGAACTGGGTGTTAAATTCGTGGTGCCCCCGAGACTGAGAGACTCCACAAAAACCCGGAGAGGCACAGGCAAAAACGGGTTTGCCCACTATTTCAGACACCTCTCGAGCCACCTGTTCGATGTCATCCCCGATAAGGGCGGTGGAGCAGGTATTATAGATAATGGCTCCCTGTGCCCCGGGATTGATGCGAAAAGCCTCAAGGAGGGCTCTTTTCAGTTTTTCCGCCCCTCCGAAAATGATATCTTGCTCGGTCATGGCCGTGGTGTAGCAGTGGCGGCGGTGGTTGGCCTCATTTTCAAGCACTCCGGGGGCGGCCCAGTTGTATATGTCTCCCAGGTGACGGCGTGTACCCCAGGTGTAATAACCGCAGCCTACCGGGGCGTGTATCATTTGAATTACATCCGTAATTGGTCCGCCCACGACCCCGCGGGCCCCGGCAAAGGCTCAGCCACGCTCCGTAAGATCACCCGGGACGGTAGGAGCATTACATCTGGGAATGGTCTTCCTGTCCTCATCCACGATGCAAACATGCTTTACCCTTTCAGGAATACAGGCATCACATTTCATCTGATAGTAACCCATGGCCTCTCTCCTTTTTTTATTATTTAAGAGCTGGTAGCTGCCCATAGAATCGTCTGTAAGGAATCACCTTCCCCTGGAATACCGGCGGCATCAGCCCGGCAGCGCCGACAGGAGAGAAATTGAGGCATAAAACGGGAGGCCAACCTCCTGGCCCAGCTGAGCTCAATCTCTGTAGGTGGCCGCCGGCCGTGAAAACGCCCCAGAGGAAGGAGGGGGATGATGTTCATGAGATGGGCCCCGGCCTCCCAGACCCTGCGGGCAATCTCACCTACCTCCGCATCATTTATTCCCGGCACGAGCACGGTGTTGACCTTGACCCGGATGCCCAGCCTGGCAGCCGCTCTCAAACCTTCCATCTGGGAAGAAAGAAGTGCCTCCGCCGCCTCCTCTCCGGTAAGCTTCTTCCCCTGGTAACGCACCCAGAGGTAGAACTTGGAGGCCGTCTCCAGAGTGGCAGCGTTAACCGTAACGGTAAGAAACTGGACTCCTAAAGAGATTAGATCCGGAAGTCTTTCTTTGAGCAGGAGACCATTGGTAGAAAGGCAGAATCTGAGTCCTGGAAAGGACTCTCGCACTCGTGAAAGTGCCTGAAATGTTTCTTCATTAGCCAACGGTTCCCCCGGGCCGGCTACTCCTATCACCTCTATGCGAGGTTCAAGCGTAAGGGCCATCGCCACATATTCTGGAGCCTCTTCAGGAGAGATTAAACGGCAGGCGGTCCCGGGCCGATTTTCATTCACACACGGATATCGTCGATCACAATAGGCACACTGCACATTGCACCGCGGGGCTACCGGAAGGTGAAGTCTTCCCACGACACGATGAGCCTTTTCATCAAAACATGGATGCCTGATCATTGATAGCCTCCTTTCCCTTAGAAAAGGGCTTCAAGGCCCTCCTCACCGGTGCGGACTCTGACGACCCCTGTCGTCGGGAGCACAAAAATCTTGCCGTCTCCGTGCTCACCGCTCTGGTTTACCTGAATAATCTTTTCCACTACCTTCTTGACCATGGCCTCCGGCACCACCACCAGAAGGAGCCTTTTAGGTATGAAACCGTAAGAGGAGGTCTCGAGCTTTTCGGCCACTTCAGGGCTTACCCTATAGGCAAGTTCCTTAAGCCTGCCTCCCTGTTTCCCCCGGCCAAGCACTTTAAAGGCTGTAAAGGAAGGGAATCCCATCTCATCCAGGGCCTTCTTAGTGGCAAGCATTTTGTTTGGTCTCACAATGGCTATGATCTCCTTTAAGGCCATGATTCACCTCCTAGAGTTCGGCCCTTCCGGTGCGGATGGTATAGACCTCTTCCACCGGCGAGACAAAGATCTTGCCATCTCCGAAACGCCCGGTGCGGGCGGACTCTATAATGGTATTGCAGACCCGCTCGACCTCTTCTTCCTGAACCACCAGAAGAAGGAGACTTTTGGGGAGCTCATCGTAAACCACCTCTCCCACCGAAAGGCCTCCCTGCTTTCCCCGCCCTACTACATCCACCCTGGTTAGGGCCAGAAAACCCTCTTGCGCCAGGGCCTCCACCACCTCTTCCGTCTTTTCCGGTCTTATAACAGCTTTGATCATCTTCATGATTTGCCTCCCTAAAAAATTTCCGTCCTGCTAGACCAGACCGTACTTCACTACCAGGCTTTCGAGCTCGTCCATAGAAAGAGGTTTCGGAACGACAAAGTCCTGGTTTTCCATGATACGGCGGGCAAGCTCTTTGTAAGCCTGGGCCTGCAGATGTTCGGGTTCGTATTCCACCACGGTCTTACGGTTGAATTCGGCCTTCTGGACGATGTTGTCCCGGGGAATGAACATGATCATCTTGGTGCCGAGCCGCTCACAGAACTCCTGCATGATTTCCTCTTCGCGATCTACTTTCCGGCTGTTACAGATAATTCCTCCGAGGCGCACTCCGGTGCGCTGGGCATACTTCACCATTCCCCGACAGATGTTGTTGGCCGCATAAATAGCCATCATCTCTCCAGAGGCCACAATGTAAATTTCCTGGGCCTTGCCCTCACGAACCGGCATGGCAAAACCCCCACAGACTACATCTCCCAGAACGTCAAAGAAGAGAAAATCCAGGTCTTCAGGATATCCCCCGAGCTCCTCCATGAGATTTATGGCGGTAATGACACCACGGCCGGCACACCCTACCCCCGGTTCCGGCCCCCCGGATTCCACACACCGTATATCCCCGAAACCGATCTTGACTACTTTTTCCAGGGTGAGATTTTCCTCGCCTTCTTCGCGTAAGAGATCCAGGACTGTCTCCTGGGGCTTTCCCCCCAGGATAAGACGCGTAGCATCAGCCTTGGGATCACAGCCGTGTATCATGACCTTTTTGCCGTAGTAATGGGCCAGAGCCGCAGCCAAATTCTGGCAGGTAGTAGATTTCCCTATACCTCCCTTTCCGTATATGCCGATCTTCCTGGTCCCTTCTCCCATAAGCCCTCCTAATCGGATCTTTTTGTCTTCCCGAAGAGCAAAGAAAATGCCACAGGCCAAATCCCTTGTTTCTCAAGGTTTTCGCAGCCTCTGGACCCATCAGCAAAAAACCGACTGGTAGGTTTTGCGAGTTTCATTTGTAAGATTTGGACGTTTCTTAAAATTGGAACACTTTTTGCGTTTCATCAGGACGATGAGACTTTTGGACGCCACCATAAGAGAGGGAGCTCAGCGCTGGGGAGTATATTTCCCGTTCAGGGTAAGGCAGGAAATTGTTAGGCATCTTGCGGATCTGGGGGTTGAAGAAGTGGAACTCGGAGTAGTGGGAGAGGAAAAGCTGCGGGCTCTGATCTCTTACGCCCATAAGACATCTAAAAAAATAAATTTCAGCGTCTGGTTGCGGCTAAAAAAAGAAGATATAGAAAAAGCCTCCCGGTTACCGGAAGTGGGATTTAATCTCGGGATACCGGTTTCAACTATCCAGATCAAACGCCGGCTTCGTTTAGACCCTGAGGTCCTTCTTAAAAAGACGGAAGAGATAATATCGCTGGCCAGGAGATATTCTCCGCGTGTTACTATGGGCCTTGAGGACGCTTCACGGGCTGACAGGATTTTTATTTTTCAAATTTGTAGAGTAGCTATCTCATCAGGGGCCCAACGGATAAGGATTTCAGACACCCTGGGACTTTTCAATCCTATGGAAGTAGCAGAACTCACCCGGGCCCTGAAGAATACTTTTCCAGAAATCGAAATAGGGTTTCACGGCCACAATGATTTTGGCATGGCCACAGCCAACGCCATCTCTGCCCTTGCCGCTGGAGCCGACTGGGTGGATGTAAGTGTCCTGGGGCTGGGGGAAAGGGCCGGTATTGCCTCCCTTGAAGAGGTGCTGGCCTATCTCTATTTCCGAAAAGGCCACAAAAAATATCGTATAGAGATTCTTCCAAAACTTTCTCATTATGTAGCCTGGCATTCCGGTGAGATTATTCCAGAATTCAGGCCTGTCGTAGGCCGGAAACTCTTTTACTGCGAAAGTGGTCTTCATGTGGAAGGGCTCAAAAAGGCCCCAGAACTCTACGAACCTTTCCCTCCAGAAACTATGGGACTGAAAAGAGAACTATCCCTCGGGGCCAAAAGTGGGCGAGCAGCCCTGAAGATCTTGCTTAAAGAGTGGAAACTCGAATTCCCTGAAGATAAGCTCGAAGACCTGTTGAAAGAAGTCCGCAAATTCTCCTCCAGACTGGGCCGGCCGCTAAACAAACAGGAAGTGGAAAAGTTAGCCAGGAGATCCTCTGCTAATATTTGTTAGATTTTACTAAACAAAAATGTAAAAATGAAAAATCTCAAAGCCCTGAAATTAGAAGTTCTTTACGCCACCCATGAACTCATAGGACAGGCCCTAGAGCTTGAAGAAACCCTTCGCAGGATCCTCCGCATCCTGGCGGAAAAGCTCGATATGAAACGGGCTTCCATAGTCCTGTGGGACGAGGCCTCAGGACACCTGAAGATTAAGGCTTCTTACGGCTTGAGTCCAGAAGAAGAGGCACAGGGAATTTATGAAATCGGAGAAGGCGTGACCGGAAAGGTCTTTGCTACCGGTGAGCCCTGCATAGTTTTAGATGTAAGCCAAGAACCACTTTTTTTAAACCGCACCGGAGCCCGGAGCCCTACCAAGGAGGTGATTTCCTTTATCGCTGTGCCCATTCAGGCTGAGCATGAAACCCTGGGTGTCCTGTGGGTGGACAGGCTTTTCAGCTATCAGGTAGCCCCTGAAGAAGATGTTAAGTTCTTAGAAGTTATGGCCTTTCTGATTGCCCAGTTTGTAAAGCTTAAAAAAAGGGTAGAGGCCCGGGAGACCCAGCTTCGGGAAGAAAACCTGGCCTTAAGGGACGAACTAAAGGCTCGTTTCAATAAATTCATGTATGGTTCTCGTAGCCCAAAGATGAAAGAAGTCCTGGGGCTGGTAAAGCAGGTAGCCCCGGCTCGGGCCACGGTGTTGCTCCTCGGAGAATCCGGCACCGGCAAAACCCTTACGGCCAGACTCATCCACGAACTCAGCCCCAGACGTGAAAAGCCTTTCGTGAAAATTAACTGTGCCTCTCTTCCGGAAAATCTCCTTGAGGCTGAACTTTTCGGTTACGAGCGAGGGGCCTTTACCGGGGCAGATCGCAGCAAACCCGGGCGCCTGGAGCTCGCTGATGGAGGCACAGTCTTCCTCGACGAGATCGGGGAGCTACCATTACCCCTTCAGGGCAAACTCCTGCGTTTCATTCAGGAGCGGGAATTCGAACGTCTGGGAAGCACCCGAACCCGGCAGGTGGATGTGCGTATCATTGCGGCCACCAACCGGGAACTAGAAAGACTCGTCCGTGAAGGGGCCTTCAGGGAAGATCTTTTCTACCGCCTTAACGTCTTTCCCATCTATATTCCCCCTCTTCGTGAACGACGGGAAGATATTCCGGGGCTGGTTAAATTTCTATTACACCGCATGGAAAAGTCCTATGGAAGGAGCCTGATCCTTTCTCCAGGGGCCTTAAGGAAACTGGTAGAATATCCCTGGCCGGGAAACGTGCGGGAGCTAGAAAATATCCTTGAAAGGCTTTTTATTGTGGCGGAAAAAAATCCGGTCCCCGAGACTCTGGTTTCCCAGCTTTTGAGCCTTGAGGAGAACCTTAAAAATGGAGGAAACAAAAAAAATCTGCCTGCCGAAGTCTTTTTAAAAGAACCCTCCGCGGACGAAATCCTGGAAGCCTT
>JALSPN010000226.1 GCA_026985945.1 Thermodesulfobacteriales bacterium | reverse complement strand
GGAAGACCAGAAATTCATAGACCAGAAAAATAGCCCCCACAAGCCCTAAGAAAATGGCCTCTCGCATCTATTGCAGCCTCACCCGCCGCAAAATTATAACCTCTTCTAGTTTCTTAAAATCAATTGCCGGCTTCACCTCAATCACCCGAAAAAGACCCTTGGATCTCCCCGGATAGATATGAAACACCCTTCCGAGAAGGAGCCCTTTGGGAAAGATGGTATCCATCCCGGAGGTAACTACCAGATCATTTTCCCGCACATCGGCCTCGGCAGAAACATAGTCCAGCAGACATATTTCCCGCCCCTGTCCTCGCAAAAGTCCTCTTTCCCGAGAGCGCTGCACGATGGCATCCGCCGCAAAAGAGGGATCTGTGAGAAGGAGCACTTTGGCGTAATGTTTTTCTACCGCCACCACCTGCCCCACCACTGCTCCGTAAGCTTCTCCCGCCGGGGCCAAGACCGGCATCTCGGGAAGAATATTATCACTAAGCCCCCTATCAATAATCATGAGGCCCTGCCAGCTGCCCAGGGGGCGCCCTATGACTCTAGCCACCACCGGGGTCTCATGCTGAAAAAGCCGCACCATTTTGAGTGCTTTTCGCAATCTCTGGTTCTCAAGTTCGACTTCTCTAGACCTCACAAGCTCCGTCTCAAGAGCCATAATCTTCTGGCGCAGCCTTTCATTTTCTTTCTTCACATTTACCAAGAAGATGTAATGCTGCCAGGCCTTCCTTAAAGCCGTTCCGAGATAAGAGGCCGTCTTACTGAAGGGCCCGGCGATTTTAAGGGTGAGCCTTTCTGCGTAGGAGAGCCTTTTAAAACTCCCCACCCCCCAAAAAACCAGCAAAAACACTCCCCCCATGGCTACAAGGAAAAGAAGGAGACGCAAAAATTTAGAACGAAAAAGATCAGGAGGCACAGGTTAACGAAGCATTATCTCCCGCAAGATATGAAGATTATCAAGGGCTTTGCCAGAGCCCAAAACCACCGAACAAAGGGGGTCTTCGGCCACGATCACGGGAAGCTGGGTTTGCTCTCTGATGAGACGGTCAAGGTTTTTAAGGAGCGCCCCACCCCCTGTAAGAACGATCCCCTTGTCCACGATATCAGCGGCAAGTTCAGGGGGGGTTTGTTCAAGGGCGTCCTTTATGGCCTCTACGATAATGTCCACCTGCTCCTGAATAGCCTCCCGGACCTCTTCGGCGTTTACAGTGATGGTCTTGGGGATTCCGGTGATCAGGTCCCGCCCTTTGATCTCCATCTCTTCATAGGGAGGCTCCGGCAAGACGTTTCCAATTTCGATCTTGATCTGCTCGGCGGTATGCTCTCCGATGAGCAGGTTATATTTACGTTTAATGTAATTCATGATGGCTTCGTCCATTTTGTCGCCGGCAACCCTTACCGAATTGCAATAAACTATTCCGGCTAGAGAAATGACGGCCACCTCGGTGGTTCCTCCGCCTATATCCACCACCATGTTGGCGGTAGGTTCCGTAATGGGAAGACCGGCCCCGATGGCCGCGGCCATGGGTTCTTCAATCAAATAAACCTCTCTGGCCCCGGCGGATTCGGCAGACTCCCTAACCGCCCTTCTTTCTACCTGGGTAATGCCAGAGGGGACGCTTACAATGACCCGCGGACGCACAAAAATGCGCCGGTTGTGGACTTTTTCAATAAAGTAGCGCAACATGGCCTCTGCCACTTCAAAATCGGCGATGACGCCATCTTTGAGGGGGCGA
>JALSPN010000225.1 GCA_026985945.1 Thermodesulfobacteriales bacterium | reverse complement strand
TATGTAAGTCATAGCGCACCTCCATCAGGATATGTTAAAAAAGGGGTCTAGAGGGATAGTGGGGAAGTGCCCTTCCCGGTTTCACCTTGTATGCGAGCAGCCCTTTGAGAAGGGCGCTCCGGATTGACTTTACAAACGCGGGGAAGGATGGTTCATCTCCCCCACGAGCTGCTTGTTTAAAAGACAGGCGCTCCAGGGTAGGAACAACCGATCCTTCCCCACTATTCCCTCTCTTAATTGAATGAACTCCCTGTAAGTAAACATACAAGGGGAGGATTAACCGGAAATTAGGGTCCAGAAGGCGTCCTGGGCTAATGGTGAGTGGCAAATAATAAAATAGAACTCCCTCCCCCTCGTAGGGGAGGAAAGTGGGCGGAGCTCAATAATCTGCCTGACCTCCACCCACCCCGCCCCTTTCTCAAAGAGAGGAATAATGAACCGGGAATTTTGAAAAATCTAAATCCGATTTTGGAATTTTTGCCCCTTGGCAAAAAAGGCCCTACGCCTTAGCATTATCTTATGGCCGCGCGGATGATAATTGTTTCTAACCGTCTGCCGGTTACTGTCTCCAAGCGAGAAGGAAAGCTTTCTTTTCACCCCAGTGCCGGAGGATTAGCAACAGGTCTTGGTTCTTTCTACAAAGATGCCGGTGGGGTATGGCTTGGCTGGCCCGGGATCTCGCTTGAATCCGTAAGAGGGCGGGAGGACGAGGTAATAAACAAACTGGCCGAACTCTCCTGCAAACCGGTTTTTCTATCTCAAAGACAGATCGAAAATTTCTATTACGGTTTTTCTAACAAGACCCTCTGGCCCCTTTTTCACTATTTTTTGCAATATGCCGTTTTTGATCAAAAGCTCTGGGAGGCTTATCGTCGGGTAAACCGCCAGTTTTGTGAGGCTGTTTTAGAGGTGGCTGACCCTGAGAGCACCATCTGGGTCCACGATTATCAGTTGCTTTTGCTCCCCGGGCTTCTGCGAGAGAAGCTTCCCCAAGCAAGTATTGGTTTCTTTCTCCATATTCCATTTCCTTCGTTTGAAATTTTTAGAGTCATTCCCTGGCGAGAAGAACTCTTAAAGGGCCTCCTGGGGGCTGACCTTATTGGTTTTCATACCTACGATTACGTCCGGCACTTTGTAAGTGCGGTAAGAAGGATTCTGGGCTACGAACATCATCTGGGGCTAATTTCTACGGAAAACCGCGTCATCCGGGTAGATGCCTTCCCCATGGGCATAGATTACGAAAAATTTGCAAGGAGCGCGGAAAAGGCCGAAGTAAAGCAGGAGATAAGACGCATCCGGCGCCGGATAGGAGATCGAAAAGTAATCCTTTCAGTAGATAGGCTGGATTATACCAAGGGCATTGCCCAACGTCTACGAGCTTACGATCAGCTTCTTGAAAAATATCCTCAATATCGTGAAAAAGTGGTCCTGATCCTGGTAGCGGTTCCTTCCCGCACCAGGGTGGAGCATTACATGTTACTCAAAAGAGAAGTGGACGAATTGATCGGGCGTATAAACGGCCGCCACGGAGGCTTCGGCTGGACTCCTATCTGGTATCTCTACCGCTCTCTTCACTTCCCCACCCTGGCCGCCCTTTACAACCTTGCTGATGTGGCGCTGGTTACTCCTTACCGGGATGGGATGAATCTTATTGCCAAGGAGTTCGTGGCCTCAACGCCTGCAGATCACGGGGTCCTGGTGCTTTCGGAGATGGCCGGGGCGGCCTCTGAGCTCGGAGAGGCCCTCATCATCAACCCGTACAATCTCAACCAGATGACAGAGGCCATGCGAGAGGCCCTGGAGATGGATCCGGAAGAAAAAAGCACCCGCAACCACTTAATGAAATATCGTTTGAGGCGCTACGATATTCACCGCTGGGCCCGGGAATTCGTAGAAAAACTTAGAGAAATCAAAGATATCCAGCAGGAATTCGTAGCCCGCCGCATTACCCCCCAGGTTATAAAACTTATGAAGGAAAGGTTTTTCTCTGCCAGGGAGCGCATTGAATTCCTGGACTATGATGGCACCCTGGTAGGTTTTGCTCCTCGTCCGGAAGCAGCCCGCCCGGATGAAGAATTGCGGACCCTTTTGAGAAAACTTGCCCTTTTGCCGAATAATGAAGTAGTCCTTATAAGTGGCAGAGATAAAGAAACTCTCGAAAGATGGTTTGGTGATCTGCCCTTGAACCTGGTTGCGGAACACGGAGTCTGGCTTCGGGAACCCGGCAAAGAGTGGGAGATGATCGAACCCCTTAACACCGATTGGAAAGAGGCTATCAGACCCATTATGGAAAATTTTGCCGACCTTACCCCGGGGGCCTTTATCGAAGAAAAAGATTACGCCCTGGTCTGGCACTATCGCCGGGCGGATCCGGAACTTGCCTCCGTAAGGGCCCGGGAATTGAAAGACGCCCTTTACGACATCACCCAGAATCTGGACCTCATCGTTTTAGAGGGAAATAAGGTCATCGAAGTAAAACCCATTAATGTCAACAAAGGGCGGACGGCAAGATATTTTCTGGATCGCAAAGAATATGATTTCGTTCTGGCCGTGGGAGATGACTGGACAGACGAAGACCTTTTTGAAGCCATGCCTGATGAGGCTTTTACCATTAAGGTGGGCTTTGGGGTTTCAAGGGCCAGGTATCAGGTAGGTTCTTACCGGGAAGTGCGAAAAATTTTAAAAGAATTGATTCCAGAAGATGCCTGAAGAAATTTTCTTTCATGTGAAAGATTGTGCCCTGGTTTCTATCTCAACCGGGATTAAGGCCTATATTCTGACCGAACTGCTGGATCACATCCGCGAAGTGGAAGTGGGCTGTCTTTATTATCACTTCTGGGCCCGGCAGCTGCGCCCTTCTTTTGATCACCCCGAATTTCACAATGATTTTGCCGCCTGGGTCCACCGTGAGCTACACGACTGGATCCTGGCTGAAAGGCTTAACCTTATTGCCCCTCACGAGTTCCACAACCTTGAAGAACTGCGCGAAGAGCTTATAAACACCCTAGAAGAGAGATTTGACGAAAGCGGAGATCTTCCCTGGCGGAAGGCCGAAAAGCCTTTTTATTTTGTCAGAAGCCAGATCGTTGTAATAGATACGGGCAAACGTTTGGCTCATCCCCGCGAGCTTCGAGAAATCATTCCCCAAATGTCTCAGGGAAGCATTTTTTATCATTTCATAGATGCTCGCCGCCGCACGCCAGACCGCGTAGATGATTTCCGGGCCTGGCTTTCGGCCTTCTCTCCGGCTTACGACGACCTTGCCATGCGTTTGGCAAACATTGACCCCTATTTTCTCACCCTTACCGAAATTAGAGACCAGCTAGCAGCGGTTTTTGAGGATTACTTTGAGGAAAACCATGAATAACGAACTCCTTGCCCGTTACGAAGCCATCGTAGGGCCGGATGTCATTGAACAACTTCGCCAGATGGCGGCCCGCCTCAAAGACGCCCAGGTCCTGCATGTGAATTCCACACGCTACGGAGGCGGGGTGGCCGAAATCCTGCGCAGCATGGTCCCCCTTATGGAAGCCTTGGGGCTTTCGGTTCGCTGGGAGGTGATTTCTGGAGATGAACCCTTCTTCCAGGTAACCAAGTCTTTTCACAACGCCCTTCAGGGATTCCCCATCGAATTTACCGAAAAAGCCATCAGGACTTACGAAGAAAACAATCGCAAGGAATTCGAAAAACTGGAAAAGTTTTTAAAAGAGGCAGACTTTGTCTTTATTCACGACCCCCAACCCGCTTTTCTCATCAAATTTATGCCTGAGAGGAAAAATAAGTGGATCTGGCGGTGCCATATAGATCTTTCCCGCCCTTACCGGCCGGTATGGCGCTACCTGCGCAACATAGTGGCAGATTACGACGCGAGCATCTTTTCCATGCCGGATTTCACCCAGCCTCTCCCTCATCCCCAATACATTATTCCTCCAAGTATTGATCCTTTGACGGAGAAAAACATCGAGCTTCCCCCTGAGGAAATCAAATCCGTTTACGATCGCTTTGGTCTTGACCCTGCCAAACCGTTAGTCCTTCAGGTGTCCCGCTTTGATCGTTTCAAGGATCCAGTAGGAGTAATCCGGGCGGCCCTTCTGGCCATGAAATTTTTGCCCTTCCAGTTAGTTTATGCCGGAGGCGGAGCAGCAGATGATCCAGAGGGAGAAATAGTCTATCAGGAAGTGCTGGCAGCCGCCAAAGATCAACCTGATATCCACATCCTTTACCTTCCTCCAGACGCCCATCGCACCATCAATGCTTTGCAGCGTGCGGCACAGGTAGTATTGCAAAAGTCCCTCAAAGAAGGCTTCGGGCTCACGGTTACCGAAGCTCTCTGGAAATACAAGCCCGTAATCGGCGGTGATACCGGGGGGATAAGGCTTCAGGTAGTGAACCATCATACGGGTTTTCTGGTCCACACGCCAGAAGGTGCGGCGTTAAGGATAAGATACCTCCTTTTTTACCAGGACAAACGCTATGAAATGGGGCAGAAAGCCCACCAGTTTGTAAAGGAAAACTTTCTCATCACCCGCCATGTGAGGGATTATCTTTCCCTTATGCTGGCCTTTATCTCTGGAAATGGTGAACGGATCGAGCTAGAGGCCCTTTAAACGGTTTTTGGCCATCCGATAAGCAAGCTCGATAGCTGCCAGAAGGCTCTTTTCACTGGCAATTCCTTTGCCGGCAATATCATAAGCGGTGCCGTGATCCACAGAGGTCCTGATAATAGGAAGGCCAAGGGTAACGTTAACCCCGTCTTCAAAGTGAAGCAGTTTGAAAGGAATTAATCCCTGATCATGATAGAGTGAAACCACCAGGTCAAATTCTCCCTTTACCGCCCGGTAAAAAAGGCTATCAGCCGGATAAGGCCCGGTAAGCGGAACTCCTCGCCTTTGGGCCTCCTTCACCGCAGGGACAAGAATTTTTTCCTCCTCGTTTCCAAAAAGTCCTCCTTCGCTGGCGTGGGGATTTAGGGCGGCCAGGGCAAGTCTGGGCTCCGCAAGCCCCAGATCCCGCTTGAGAAAATCGTAGGCCAGAGAACTTACTTCAAGAATGCGCTCAACGGTAAGGAGAGAAGGGACCTCTTTTAGCGCCACATGGATGGTAGCCAAGACGATGGAAAGGCGCTTTCCGTAAAAGGCCATGGCTACCTGCGAAGCCCCGGTAAGGGCGGCCAGCATTTCCGTGTGCCCGGGATAGGGTTCCCCCGCCATTTTGAGGGCCGCTTTGCTTATAGGACAGGTTACCAGGGCATGAAGTTCGCCTTTAAGGCAGAGTCGTGCGCCTTCTTTGATATAACACACCATTGCGGAAGCTGTTTCACGGGTAGGCTTCCCGGGGCAATAAGAAAGTGCAGAAAGAGAAATGACCTTTGCAGGCTCAGGAAGAGAAAGTCTTTCGGCCACCTCAGAAAGGAGTTTTTTATCCCCCAGTATTACCGGCTCCAAGTCTTCCGGAAAGGCGTGAGTTAGAGCTTTAAGAACAATCTCCGGGCCTATCCCGGCCGGACATCCTAAAGTTATCCCTATGCGGATCTTTCTAGAGGGAATAAAAGAGCCTCCTTTCATATATTTTGGTTCTCAGTTTTCCTTTCCTGACCAGCTCTTCCAAAACGGCGAGAGTTTTCTGGTAGTCATAGGAAAGGGCCTGGGCAATTTCATCTGAGGGGGCCGGCCTGCGGGAGAGCAAAGCAAGAATCTCTTCCTCCTGAGGGAAGCGCTCCCCCCCTTTCTTTTTGAGGGCTTCTCGCGAGATAACTTCAGCCCGTGGATGAAAAAAAGAGGCTATCTCCTCAAGCCTTTTAAGAGATAGGGGCCGGATTCTGGAATAAGCGGGAGGACGATCAACGGTGTTCAGCTGGACCCGGTTCGGACAGAGTTCCTCAACCAGCAGGACAAGGGCCTCTATCTCTTCTTGAGAGTCGTTTATCCCCTCGACAAGCATAATCTCGAGCCAGATCTCGCCGGTATATTCTTCCCTTAAGGCCTTGAGGCCGGCTATGACTTTAGAAAGAGCTAAGCCCTCAACCGGGCGATTAAGAAGCTTAAAGGTCTCTTCCCGACCGGCATCAAGGGAAGGCAGGATAATATCGCAGGGCCGAACCTCTTTTCGGACCTCTTTTTGCCATAAAAGAGTAGAATTGGTAAGGAGACAAATCGGCCTCTCCGTGAGATCCCTGGCAAAGGAAATTAATTCTCCAAGGTCAACGTGTAGAGTAGGCTCTCCAGAGCCTGCAAAAGTGAGGACCTCAAAATGGAGTTCCGGTTCTTTCAACTTCTTGAAGAGAGCTTCTTTGACTTCTTCTTTGGGTCTGTAAGCCCTGCGTCTTAAGGTGTGGACCTTGGTAGGGCCTACCTCACAATAAAGGCAATCAAGGGAGCAGACCTTGGGCCAGCCCAGGGGATCAACCCCCAGGGAGAGGCCCAGCCTGCGAGATTTTACCGGCCCGAAAACCGAAGGCAGCCTTTTCATTTTAAGGCTTGGGGGCCATCATTTGAAGACTATGGCGGGCCACCAGGTCTTTCATGTCGAGATAGGCCTCTCGAGCCCGGTTCAAATATTCCAGAAAACAGGGAAGTTCTTCCAGATAAAGGGCCTGTGGACCATCACAAAGGGCCTTTTCCGGCACAGGATGAAATTCCACAAGCACCATGTTGGCTCCGGCTATCACTCCCTGAGCCGCCACGTGATAAATATCCCTTATACCATCGGGGGCCTGAGCCCGAGAACCAATGGGATGCGACGGATCGACACAAACCGGAAGCTTGGTAAGGCGCTTTACCACCGGGACGTGCCCGAAATCTACGAGATTCCGGTGCGGATCCCCAAGATGGGTCCGAACCCCTCGTAAACAAAAGATAATGTTGTGGTTTCCTTCGCTGGCAATGTATTCACAGGCATTGAGACTTTCCTCAATGGTAAGGCCCATCCCGCGTTTGTAAAGCACAGGAAATTCCTGCTGGTTCCCCACCGCCTTCAAAAGTTCAAAATTCTGGGCGTTACGGGTCCCAATCTGAAGCATGACCCCGGTGGGATGGCCGGTCTTTTCCAGAGCTTCCCAGATCTCTTCGATATGATGCGGAGAGAGCACCTCCATGGCAATTACCGCAATGTCATATTTTCCGGCAAGCTCAAAAAGCCAGGGCAGACATTCCTTGCCGTGGCCCTGGAAGTCGTAAGGGGAAGTTCGGGGTTTATAGGCCCCCATGCGGGCAGTGCGAATGCCGTTTTCCTTGAGGGCCTTAAAAATGGCCTCGGTATTCTCTTTGGTATCTACCGCACAGAGCCCCACGAAAATATGAAAGGAATTCTGGTCAAAATGGAGCCCTTTGTAATCAAAACCTATGGGTTCAAGATCGCCGTGCCGGCCAATCTGGCGATATTTGGCCGAGATCCGAATGGCCTTCTCCACCCCGGGAAGGCTCTGAATTACTTCAAGTGGAATTTTTCTGGTATCTCCGATGAGATGGATCTCTACCACCTTTCTGGTAATGCCCTGATATTCCGCTAACTGAGTCCGCACCCCTTCAAATTGGGAAAGATATTTCATAAGGACCTGGTACTCAGGACTTTCCGGAGTGATATCGGGCTTGAGGATAATGATCATCGAAAACCACCTCCAATGCTAACTTTAAACTGGCATTGTAACTCTCCTGAAAGGCTTTGCAATTAATCTGGACTTTCAAAACCAAAATATCAAAAAGCTGAATAAGTTCAGAAGCCTTTGGCACTCTAAGTAGGGGGTGCCATTATGCAAATCCATCACATTGGTTATGGGATCAAAGGGTTTTACAAACTGGCTAAATTGGGTTTCTTTTGGGATATGAT
>JALSPN010000224.1 GCA_026985945.1 Thermodesulfobacteriales bacterium | reverse complement strand
TGGTAGGCTTCATGTTCCCGTAAGCCCCTACCAGGAGTTTAAAACGCTTGCTTTTGATGGTGCGGAGTTCGTTTAGTTTTTTATCCAGTTCTTCCTCTAGGCTTTTTAAGGTTGCCAGACGCCTCTGAACTTGTTCTTCCAAAAGGGCCAGATCCTTTCTTTTCTTTTCGAGTTCCAACTTTTCACGGCGTATCTTTTCTTTTTCAAGCCTCAAGGCCTGAAAGAGGGGCTCCGGGCAGGAAGGCACGGGCTCTTTCTTTTCCTTCTGAGGTTCTGGGGAGGCCTGGGCCTCAGACACAGAAAAGCTCCTGTGGCCGTTTTTAAACCCCAGAAAATAAATCCCCGAAAGAACAAGCTTTAAAAAGGCCGCAAGCACCAGAAAAATGGTCAACCTATATCCTTTCATCTTTTCTTCTCCTGGCAAGGACCTGATCTTCTATTTCCTTGAATTCCTGTGAGATTAAGGCCTTAAAGTAACGCTCCTGGGCCCGTTGCCAGAGGATCTCGGCCATCTGGCGTCTCTGGTGCAAACGGACCGCTTCCTGACGGAGGCGCTCAACTTCCTGTCTTTTTTGAGCCATGATTTCCTCGACCTTTCTTTTTTCTTCGAGAAGACGCTCAATCTGAAAAGAAAAAAGTCTGAGCTCTTCTCCATTTAAGGGGCGTGAGGTTAACTCTTCGTAAAGTTTCCGGGGGCGGGAAGAAATTTCGGCCAGCATTTCTTCAAGTTCCTCAAGGGCCCTTCTGGCCTTCTGGAACTCTTCCCGGGCCAGATTTTCGCGTAATTCATTCACCCAGAGAAGGGTTTTTAAGACACGCGGAGGCCTTTTCATGACACCACCTCAAGGAGTCGTTTTAAGCTGGCCTCAAAAGGGGCCTTCTCCTCAACATCCTGCCTGAGAAAAGAATTTACCGCCTCTATTTTGGCAAGGGCCTTATCTATTTCGGGGTTGCTACCTCTTACATAGGCCCCAATATTGATAAGATCTTCCGCCCGCCGATAGACGGCCAAGATGTTTATTAATTTTTTAGCGGCCTCAATCTGCTCTCTGGAGACGATGTCTCGCATGACCCGGCTCACACTTTGCAGGACATCTATCGCCGGGTAATGGCCCTGGTGAGCCAGCTCTCGGGTCAGGACAATGTGGCCATCCACAATGGAACGGACCGCATCAGCTACCGGTTCGTTAAAATCGTCTCCCTCCACCAGAACGGTGTAAAAACCGGTGATACTTCCGCCATTCATCTTGGGCCCGGCCCTTTCAAGAAGCCGGGGCAGAGCGGCAAAGACAGAAGGGGTATAACCCCTGGCGGTAGGGGGCTCTCCTACGGCAAGCCCCACTTCTCTTCCCGCCATACAAAAGCGAGTAAGGGAGTCCATCATTACCAGGACATCGGCTCCCTTATCTCTAAAATACTCCGCAATGGCCATGGCCAGGTAAGCCCCACGCATTCTCAAAGGGGGAGGTTGATCAGAGGTGGCCACCACCACCACCGAACGGGAAAGCCCTTCTTCTCCGAGGTCCCGCTCCAGAAATTCCCGCACCTCCCTTCCTCGCTCCCCGATGAGGGCGATAACATTGACATCGGCCTTGGTGTGGCGGGCCATCATCCCCAGAAGGGTAGATTTGCCCACTCCAGAGCCCGCCATAATCGCCACTCTCTGCCCTTTTCCCACGGTAAGAAGAGCATTTATGGCCCTGATCCCCACATCAAGTGGTTCTTTGATGCGATCTCTTTCAAAAGGTTTTAAGGGCTCGGCATAAAGGGGATAATTTTCGCTAAGAGGCGGAAGAGGCCTTCCGTCAAGAGGATCCCCGAGGGCGTCAAGAACCCGCCCCAAAAGGGCTTCCCCCACTTTTACTCCTGTTTCAGGGCGTAGAAAAACCTTGCTTCCAGGCTCAACTCCCCGCGGATCCCCAAAAGGAATGAGAAGCACCCTTTCGTCCCGGAATCCCACCACCTCAGCCAGGAGATTTTTGCCCCCCGGAACTTCTATCTCACAAAGCCCTCCCACACTTACGTTGGGGCCCTGGGCCTCTATTACCATCCCCACTACCCGTTTCACCTGCCCACACACCGTAACAGGCGAAATCTGTGCTACATTTTTAAGTAGCCTTTCCAAATTAGGAACTCTCATCTTCCAGAAGCTTCGTTAATTCTTTCCAGCGACGATCAAGGGTGGCGTCAATGAGACCAAAATCCGTCTCCAGAAGGCAACCTCCCCGGTGAAGATTGGCATCCGATACAATCTCAAAATCCTTTAATTTCGAAAGTTCCTCTCTTAATTCCCCCAAAATTTCTTCCAGAAATTCCGCATCTTCAGGATGAAGATGAATTCTTACCCTGGTTTGTTCTACTACGTGTTTAAGGGCCTCTTTCAGACAGTTTTTGATCACCTCCGGAGAGGTTGAAACCTCTTTGAGCACAAGCTTTTTAAGCATCACCTTAAGAAGGGCAAAAAGCTGTGGTTCTAAGGCCAAAACATGCTCAGAAATACTTTTTTCAAGCCCTCTAAGAATCTCCTTCATCCTGTTGGCAAGCGTCTCGTATTGCTTGCGACCAAGTTCTTCTCCATCTTTCTGGCCCTGAGCAAAGCCCTTCTCATAAGCCTCTTGTTCCAGATGTGCCAACCTTTCTGAGACTTCGGGATGCTGCAGGAGTTCTTCAAGGCTTATACTTGAAAGATCAAGGCTCGCTTCCCCACCCTCCTCATCTCCTTCTGGAAGGCTATTTTCTTTTTCATCTGGAAGTTCATTTTCAGCAAAGAGAGAGTCCGGATTTTCTTCTGAAAGCTCTTCTCCTAAGTTTTTTTCCTCTGGGATTTCTTCTATTTCTTCCTCTCCGGCATTTTCTTTTCTTAGCCTTTCTAGCTCGTAGAGGGCTTCCTCAGGGAGAAGGGCTTTGAGGGGGTTGAACTCTTCCTCCTCCCCTCCCTTCTCCAGAAGAAAGGAAAAGAATTTGATCTCTCCACCCTTGATAATTTTAGACAAATTCCTCCTCCCCTACGGCAAGGATGATCTTTCCTTCCTGTTCGAGACGTTTGGCCACCTTGATGATGTTTTGCTGGGCCGCCTCTACATCGGAGACACGAACCGGGCCCATGATTTCGAGATCCTCTTTGAGGAGCTGTGCTGCTCTTTCACTCATATTGCTGAAGAATTTCTCTCTTAGTTCTTCAGAAGCGGTCTTAAGGGCCAGCTTCAAGTCTTCGGTGGAGATTTCCTTCAAGATGGCCTGGATAGCGGTATCATCCACCTTAAGGAGATCCTCAAAGGTGAAGAGGTGTTTGCGAACTTCTTCGGCAAGGACCGGGTTTTCTTCCTCCACCTCGGAAAGGATTTCTTCTTCAAGCTCGCGGCTTACGTGGGCAAGGATCTCCGCTGCCCTTTCCGCGCCACCAAGCTTTTTGCTGAAAGTCCCGCCTACGGACTCAAGCTCTTCTTCAAGGGCAACGCTTATCTCTTGGATGATTTCTGGATCTACCTTATCGAGCTCGGCGATCCGGAAAACCACTTCGGGGCGAAGATTCTCAGGCAGAAAGGCGATAACCTGGCCGGCCTTGTCAGGATCAAGGTGCACCAGAATGATGGCTATGGTCTGGGGATGTTCGTTTCTTAAGAAGTTGGCAATGGTCCTTGGATCAAGACGCCTCAGTTTTTCAAACACTTTAGGGCCAAGCTCCTGGCGAATCTCCTCGTAAATCTCTTTTCCCCTCTCCCCGTAGGCCTTTACCAGACTCTGTTGTAAGAATTCGTCAGGGGAGACGGTAATATCTGCCAGAAGTTCCTTACTTTCCATGTTGGCCTCTTCAAGGACCCTTTTTACTGCTTCGGAAGGGATGTAATCGAGACGGGCCATTTCCACCCCGATACGCTTAATCTCCTCCTCCGTCAAATACTTATAAACCTCAGCGGTAAACTCCTCCCCCATGGTCAGCAGAAAGATGGCAGCCTTTTGGGGGCCGGTAAGATTTTCGGGGTCTATTTTATACGCCGGCATGGGCTTCAGCCTCCTTCAGGGCCTTCTGTCGTTCTTCTTCACTTTCTTCCGCTAACCAGCGGCGCACCAGCACCGCAGCCCTTTCGGGCTGGTTTTGAATAATGCCAAGGGCGATCTCCTGCGGAAGGGGAGTGGGCTCTTCAGCCTCAAGGGCTTCGGCTTCCTCCTCAGGCAAGGCTTCCTCAGGCGGTGGCGGGGGCTCGGGCTCCATCCGCTTGAGAAAAGTTTTGAGAACCGGTCTGATCACCAGAAGGAGGAAGAGGACCACCAGCAGAAATTCGATCAGCGGTCGGGCAAATTTTTCTGCGTATTCCAGCCAGGCTGCCCGAGGGGCCATTTCGGCAAAGCCCTCAAAAGGAAGGCTTATGACCTCTACCTGATCTCCCCGATCCGGATTGTAGCCGATGGCCCCTTTAACAAGCCTTTCCACCTGGGCCAGTCTGTCTGTAGCCGCCTGGGCCTCTCCTTCTTTCCCGGAAGCCTTAAGAAGGGCCTCATCAACCAGCACAGCCACGGAAATCTTCTTGATGGCCCCTGGCAAGAGCTCCTGCCTGCGGGAAACCCTGCTTACCTCGTAGTTACGGGTAATGCTGCGGCGAACCTCCCGCTGAGATTGTGAAAGGCTCTTGGTGTTGCCCTCGACCTTGTTGGCAAGGGCCCCTTTAACTCCCGGGATTCCTCCCTCAGAGAGCCCTTCCTTCTGGCTCTCTTCGTTTACTTCACTCCTTACGGCAATGCCTTCCGGATCATAGGTCTCTTCTGTGCGCACCTCTTTGCTGAAATCCACCTCCACCGAGACCTGGGCCACCGCATGGCCGGGGCCCAGGGCCTGGGTGAGAAGGGATTCGATCTTTTCCTGATAAGCGTTTTCAAGTTGTTTGCGAAAGGCAAGCTGTTCGGAAGTAAGCCGCTCCTCGGGACTTTCCTCTTTGTAAAGGACCCGCCCCCTGGTATCAACCACCGTAACGTTTTCCGGCGTAAGACCAGGAACAGCACTTGAGACGAGATTTACGATCCCTTGCACCTCACGGCGACTAAGGCGCTCTCCTTCCTTCAATTTTACAAAGACCGAGGCCTTGGGGGGTTTTTCCTCGGTGATGAAAAGACTCTCCCTTGGGAGGGCCAGGTGGACCCTTGCCGCTTCTACGGCCTTAAGGCCGGCAATGGTGCGGGAGAGTTCTCCTTCTAGAGCCCGCTGGTAATTTACCCTTTGCAAAAAATCCGTGGCCCCGAGCTGATTGCGATCAAAAATTTCAAATCCCTCAAGCTCAGGCCCCAGGACACCCTTGCTGGCAAGGGCCATTCGCACTTCCGGCACCTTCTCCTTCGGCACCCGGATGCTTCCGTCAGGCTCCACCCTGTAGGGAATCTTTTCCTGCTTCAGGTATTCCACTACCTGCGCCGCACGATCCTCAGGAAGCCCCCGGTAAAGGAGCCCCCACTCTATTCGATTGGCGTAATAGATGAGACCAAGCAGGCCTCCAAACACGATGGCCAGCGTTCCGAAGAGGGCCATCTTCTGAGGGCGTGAAAGCCCCTGCCAGAATTCTTTTAACTGCTGCGCAAGCTCTTTTGGTGCCGGAAAGTTCATTTCTTAACCCCTTATTAAAGTTGCATACGCATTATTTCTTCGTAGGCCTGAAGGATCTTATTCCTTACCTGGAGCAGCAGACGAAGAGAGAGGTCGGCCTTCGTAAGGGAGAGGCTCAGTCCGGCAAGATCCGGATCCTCTCCACTGGCGAAGGCCTCCAGCCTGCGAGTGGCCTCTTTCTGGCTCGCGTCAACCCGCTTAAGTTCCTTTCTAAGAAGGGCCCCGAAGCCTTCCTGCGCCTGAGAGGTCTTTTCCTGAGGTTTGAAAGAGGGCTGATATCCGAGAGATGAGATCTTCATGCGCTCCTCCTCTATTATCTGAGAATATCAATGGTCTTTAGGGCCATGTTTTTGGTTACCGAAACCACCGAAAGATTGGCCTCATAGGCCCGTGAAGCCGCCATTAAATCGACCATTTCGGTAAGGACGTCCACGTTGGGATAACGAACGATTCCGCGCTCGTCGGCATCAGGATGTGTTGGGTCATAGACTTCCTTGAAGGGGCTTTCGTCATCCACAATGGCAAGGACCTTGGGAGCAGCAAGCTTTTCTGAAAGCTCTCCGAGCCTCTGGGCAAAATCCGGCTCCAGAGGGGAGGCGGCCACGATGAGATTTTTGGCCCGGTAAGGGCCCCCTTCAAGGGTCCTGGTAACATGGGCGTTTGCCAGATTCATGGCCGTAATGTTCAGCCTTACCCGCTGGACCTTAAGGCCCGTAGAGGCCAGACGCAAAGCAGCCAGAAGTTTCATTAGCGCTTACCTCCTTCGGTTATTGCCTCTCGCAGGAGTTCGATTTCCTTGATCAGGGCCTGTACGGTGGCCTGATACATGAGATTGTTCTCAGAAAGTTTGGCCATCTCTTCCTCTAGCGAAACGTTGTTGGGTGTCCCCTCATCCCGGGGTTCACAGTCTTCCTCAGGGCAAAAGGGGGCACTTAAGGGACCTTTCTGGAAATGTCTGGGGTGGGTGGTCTTAAGCCTCGGAGAATCTTTGAGATAGGCCGCCATTACCTGCTCAAAGGGAATGTCTTTGCGCCGGTAGCCGGGGGTATCCACATTGGCAATATTAGCAGCGATGACATCGTGACGTGCCAGACGCAACTTAAGAGACCTGGTAACGATCTGCCAGGTCTTTCCGAAGATTTTTCCGGTAAACATCTTTCCCCCTCCTCAAAGGATCCCTGCTTCCCGATAAATCTGGAGTTTGTTGCGCAGGGTGCGCACACTTATACCCAGAAGTTCTGCCGCCCGGGTGCGATTGCCGTTAGCTACCTTTAGGGCCTTAAGTATCATTTCTTTCTCAACTTCCTTAAGGGGCTTTAAGGGGAGCCCCTCAGAAGACCTGCGGGGGCGCAATTCCTGCGGAAAGAGATCGGCAAGGGTGATCCAGGGACCCCTGGCCAGTAAAACCGCTCTTTCTATCACATTTTTTAGCTCTCTAACATTCCCTGGCCAGGAATACTGACAGAGCCTTTCAAGCACCCCTTCGGCAAAACCCTTTACCGGGCGTTCGTAACGGCTGGCAAATTCCCGACAGAAATGTTCGGCGAGCAGTTTGATGTCAGCAGGCCTTTCTCTCAAAGGCGGAAGCTTTACCGGAATGACATTGAGACGGAAGTAAAGGTCTTCGCGAAAACGTCCCCTGGCTACCTCGGCCTCAACCTCCCGGTTAGTGGTGGCAATCACCCTCACATCTACTTTTATGGGATAGGCCCCCCCGAGACGGTCCACCTCTCCTTCCTGAAGCACCCGCAGGAGTTTGGCCTGGAGGGAAAGGGGCATCTCGGTGATTTCATCAAGGAGAATGGTGCCGCCGTTGGCAAGCTCGAATTTACCAAGCTTGCGGGTAAAGGCCCCGGAGAAGGCTCCTTTTTCGTAGCCAAAAAGCTCCGACTCGAGAAGATGTTCGGGAAGAGCCGCACAATTAATGGCGATAAAAGGCCCCCGGGCCCGATCACTCATCTGGTGTATAAAGCGGGCCAGGACTTCCTTTCCGGTTCCGGACTCACCTGTGATGAGCACCGTGGCCTGGCTCTTGGCCACGTCTTTAAGCCTCTCAAGGAGGTGAGAGACCCTTTTGTCTGCGGTGAGAAAACCATCCTGAGAAGGCGGAGAACTATCTTTTAAAGCCGCCCTGATAATTTCAACGAGTTCTTCGGGCCTGGAAGTGAGCAATTTGTAATCAAGCGCTCCGAGTTTGGCAGCCTTAACCGCCTCTTCCAGATCGGCCCGGGCCGAAAGGATAAGGATCGGCGTCAG
>JALSPN010000223.1 GCA_026985945.1 Thermodesulfobacteriales bacterium | reverse complement strand
AACTTAGGGGTATTATATTTCAAGGAAAATGCTCACTTTGACTTTTTCACCCAAAGGGTGTGCTAGTGAGTGACGAAGGGGATCTCCCTCCCCCTATAAGTCCTTGCAGGGGGAGGGCTGGGGTGGGGGTGAGGCTCAACACTATACCCGACCTCCAGCTATCCCCTAACTCCTTCTTGCAAGGGAAATTTAAAAATTTAAAATTATATCCTGAGATCCACATGAAACGTCGAAGAACCGTCCAGATTCATCACCTTGTGCCAGGCGGAAATAAAGTCTTTCACGAACTTTTCCTCGGCATCATCAGAAGCGTAAACCTCGGCTACGGCTCGCAACTCATCGTGGTGCCCGAAGATCAAATCCACCCGGGTAGCCGTCCATTTTTCAGCCCCGGTCTGGCGATTGCGGGCCCGGAAAAGATAACGAAAAGAATCTGCCGCTTCCCATTGGTTATTCATGTCCAGGAGATTCACAAAAAAAGCGTTATTTAGGACCCCTGGAGTTTCCGTCAAAACACCGTGTTTCTGGTATTGATAAGAGACTCCAAGGGCCCGCAGGCCGCCTATCAAAACCACCAGTTCCGGGACGGAAAGGGTCAAGAGCTGGGCGCGATCGATGAGAAAATATTCCGGAGTGGTGAAGGGATCTTCTTCGTTGATGGCTTCGGGGTGACGGAAATAATTGCGAAACCCTTCGGCAAGAGGCTCCAGGGCCCGATAGAATTCGGTCTCTATCTGGTCCTGTCTGGCATCAACCCGACCCGGATCAAAAGGAACTTTTACCTCAAAGCCGGCCTTCCGAGCCGCCTCTTCTACAGCCGCACAACCGCCAAGGACGATAAGATCCGCAAGAGAAATCCTTTTTGAAGAACCCAGCTCTTCCTGCTTGCGGGAAAAATTTTCCTGGATTTGCTGGTAAACTTGGATAATCTTTTCGAGATCTTCGGGATGATTAACTTCCCACTGGTTCAAAGGATATAGTCTGAGGCGGGCCCCATTGGCACCTCCACGCCGATCAGAATGACGATAGGTAGCAGCTGAAGACCAGGCAGTATAAACCAGCTGCGAGATACTAAGCCCACTTTTAAGAATCTCTTTTTTAAGCTCTTCGATGTCTTCCTCTTCTACCAGCTCATAATCTCTGGCAGGCAAAGGATCCTGCCAGAGAAATTCTTCCTCCGGGACGTAAGGACCTACATAACAGGCCCTAGGGCCCATATCACGGTGAGTAAGCTTGAACCAGGCCCGCGCAAAGGCCTTTTCGAATTCTTCCGGATTTTCCAGAAACCTTTTGGCAATAGCGGCGTATTTTTCGTCGAATTTTAAGGCCAGATCAGCGGTAAGCATCCGGGGCTTGTGTTTTTTGTTGGGATCGTGGGCATCAGGAATGACCTCCGGGGCGTCTTTGGCCACCCATTGGGGTTTGCCCGCGGGGCTGGTTTCAATCTCCCAGTCGTAATTGAAAAGGAGACGAAGATAATGAACGCCAAATTTAGTAGGAGTGGGGGACCAAACCAGTTCAAAACCGGAGACAAAGGTATCCGGCCCTTTACCGCTTCTATACTGGTATTTCCAGCCAAGTCCTTGCTCTTCGACAGGGGAAGAGGAAGGATCAGGCCCCAGGTATTCTTCAGGGCCGGCCCCGTGACATTTTCCAAAGGCGTGCCCTCCGGCAATAAGGGCCACCGTGTCTTCATCGTCCATTCCCATCTTGGCGAAAACAAATCTTATTTCCTGGGCCGATCTCCTGGGATCCGGAACTCCT
>JALSPN010000222.1 GCA_026985945.1 Thermodesulfobacteriales bacterium | reverse complement strand
TTCACCCAAAGGGTGTGCTAGTTCTCCCTCCCCCTTGTAGGGGGAGGGTCAGGGTGGGGGTGAAAGCTCAGCAATCTGCGCCAACTTCCACCCACCCCCAGCCCCTCCCTGCGAGGGAGGGGAGGATTAACCGGAAATTTGGGGTTATTTATATTAGTGAGGATTAAAATCTCGATATGGAAGGATCCTTTAACGTTTTCCAAAAGATAGGGACGGATTCCTAAAAACTTAAAAAGGAGGGCTCTATGAAAAGATATCTTATCTTTCTAATCTTTTTTTTAATTGCTTTTCCAGCTTGGGCTATGTTTTTGCCTGGAGAGAAGGCCAAAAGATCGGCCTCCCCTTCGAAGGCCATTACATCTTTTCGGCCGCTTCCTCGTGAAACCTCGAAGGGACAGAGCATAGGAATACCCCGAAGAAAAGTAGATCTCCTCAAAGCCTATTTTCATAAACCCCATCTTAAGGGAGAGCAGAAAAGGGCTTTAAGGTATTTTGCCGCCCATGTACCACAGTTTGAAGTCCGGTTTAATCCTCGCACGGGGCTTCCGATCTTCCTGAAAGGGAATCCACTTTACAGAGATTTAGAGTTTAACCTTACGGAGGGGACCAGAACTCCTAAAGAGATTGCTCTAGCGGCCCTTAAAAAGTATCGTGCCCTCTTGCGCTTAGAAAATCCGCCTGAGGAATTCCGAGTAAGGACCCTCCTGGAAGATAAAGAAGGGAAAAAGCACCTTCGTTTAAGTCAGACATATAAAGGTATACCTTACTTTGGCAAGGAGATTACTGTTCATCTGAATAATCACGGAGAGGTCTATCTTATCGCTGGTCACTATGGTGAAACACCCTCTAATATTGATTTGCACCCAGCTATCCAAGCGGTTAAGGCTTGTGAAATGGTAACACAGCAACTTTCAGGGCCGCAGCCATCGTGTCAGGAAACAGAACTTGTTATTTACGATGACAAGGCGGGAGTGCCACACCTTTGCTGGAAGGTGGAAGCCTGTTCTTCCCCTAGAGATTGCTGGCGTTATTTCTTAGATGCTAAGACCGGTCAAATCATCGAAAAATATTCCATTACCTATCAGATTTCTGTCTCTGGCTCCGGACAGGACAATACTGGAAGGCTCCAACATTTTTCCGTCTGGCAGGAGGGAGGCCAGTATTTTTTCATTGATACCTCACATCCCAATCATACCCAAGACCCTAACATTACGGTAGGTGATATCGGGCGAGGCAACATTGCAATCCTTTACCTTCCTTACGGAGACTTAAATTACGGCATCAGCTGGCTTACCTCTTCAAACCCCAACAGCTGGCCCCAGGAAGCCGTTACTGTCTGGTACCATCTAAAGCTCACCTACGATTATTACCATAACACTCACGGGCGTTGTGGAATGGATAACCGCTGTCAAAACGCTGTAGGGGTCATCAACCTGGCTCAAGCCAACGCTTTTTATGCTTCCGAATATAATGATTTTATGTTTTTCGGCACTGGAGACGGATATCAAATGGGCTCTCTCACAGCTCTCGATGTAGTGGCTCATGAATTTACCCATGGGGTTACCAATTACAGTGCGGCGCTGGAGTACCGTTTTCAGTCTGGGGCCCTCAACGAGGCTTTTTCTGACATCTTTGCCGCTATGGTGGATCGGGAAGACTGGCTCATAGGCGAAGATGTCGTTTTGGTACCCCCCTATAACCTGCGCAATCTTATTGATCCTCACCAGAGCCTTAATCCTCAACCAGCTACGATGGACGAATATCAGGACTTACCCCTCGACCAAGACAACGGCGGGGTCCATATAAATGCCACTATCCCCGCACACCTGATTTATATCCTTGCGGAAGAGCTTGGCCTGGGACGGGAGAAAGTAGAACGTATCTGTTATAAAGCCCTAACGGAGATCCTTACTCCCCAAAGCGAATTCGAGGATTTCTGTCTGGCTCTAGTGCAGGCAGCCCAAGAACTATATGGTCCAAATGAGGCTCAAGCAGCCCGAGAGGCCTGTAACCAGGTGGGTATTTATATAGAGGCAGGAGGTGGAACCGGAGGTGGTGGCGGTGGAGAGGAAGAGCCCCCTATTCCCCCTCTGGCAGGAGAGGATTATGTACTTTTTCTCTTTTATCAGCTCGAAAATGGAGATTTGATCCCTTATGTAGGGGTCCTTTACCCTGATGGACATACTTACTACCTGTCTGAAACCCCTGCCCAAGATACTCGCCCCGCACCTTATATGTCCAACGGGCAATTGTGGGCCTTATTTGTGGATCGAAATTTCAACTTGCGGGCCGCCAATGTAGAATCTCAAAACTATGAAGAATATGTCCTTAATGATTCCGGCGAAATTTGGAGTGTAGCTACTACTCCCTCGGCACGGGTAATAGTCTATACCAGCATTTATGACACGGATAATAACATTTATGTGTGGCATCCTGATACCAACGAGGTGAAAACTATCCCGATAAAGATCACCCCCCCTGACGCTACTGTTCCTATTGAAACCTTCTTCCCGGATATTATCAGTTTTGCGCCAGATGGAAGGACCGTGTTTTTTGACTGTTTCAATCAGGTTAAAATCCAGGGAACAACTTATAAATTCTGGACGATTGGCAAGCTTGACCTGATACATAGCGCGACTTCTTCTTTACTTCCTATCCCCCCTCAGGGGTATCATCTTGGCAACCCAGCTGCCGCTCACACCCGGCCCAATTTGGTGGCCTATGACCTCTGGAATGATGTCCAGGTGGAAACTCGTATCCTCAATTTAGCTTCTGGCAGGAGTGGGCTTGTTTGGCTTGGAAGCAGACAAGAAGGATTGGGTACTAGTGGCTGGCCCAGTTTTAGTGGAGACGACTCTTATCTTTATCTTCAAAACCTAGATCCAGTTTCCGCAGAAATTTTAATAAGGGTTCCTTTAAAAGAAACAGGGGGAGTTTGGAGTGGCATTGTTGCGAGGAAGGAAGACCTTCTTTCTGACCCTGATGGCTACGGCATAGTAAGGCCGGTGGCCTTTCGAAAGGGTGTGCAAGAAGTTTCTGCCCGGGCAGAGGTTTCTCCACAAAGTCTTGATTTTGGTTCAGTCTCCATAGGAACCGAAAGACATCTCGATGTTATCCTTCGTAATGTAGGCAATTATCCGTTGGAATTTATGGGAAGTGAAATAGAGGGCAATAATGTTTTTGAGGTCCAAGCTGTACACACCACCATTGATCCGGGGCAGAGTTATCAACTCACCGTGATCTTCCGGCCAGTAACAACTGCCACCTATCAGGCCACACTAAAGATCTATACTTCTGACCCAGAAAACCAAGAAATATCAGTTCCTTTACGAGGTCGAGGAGAGACTGGCAGCAGTGGCGGAGAAGTGAAAGATCCTCCCCGTGAACGGAGTATAGGTATGGCAGACCCAACGACTGCCCCTGTAAAACTCATTTCTGGTGGCCCTACCCCCACCTTAGCAGTCCAATTCTATTACAGTGCTCCAGTTGATATCATTGTGGGCTATCTTTCCCCGGATTTTCAGGAAATAAAGTGGCTTGATCCGCGGAGTTGTACCTTCAAGGAAACATTTAGTTGGCTTAGTCAGCAAACAGAACTGCTTTGTCCGCTTATCTTTTTGCAAGAGCCAAGGGGTTATCTTTTCTGGCTGGTATCTCCTGTGCCATTGTTAGAACTTGATTTTGAGCAAGGAGTTTACGAACTCAAGTTCTATATGCTGGGCGACTAAATTCGCTGTAAGGCCCCTCTTTAAAAAGAGGGGCCTTCTCTCTACACTACTACACAAATTTCCTCTCCCTTCTAGGGAGAAGTTCCCCCTTTTTTAGGGAGGGAGATTGAAACCCCCTTAAAGGGGGGTTAAGTTCCCCTCTCCCTCCCAGGGAGGGGGTGGAGGCCCAGAGAAGGAATCTAGATTGCTTTGCTTCGTTTGTAATGATAACGCTTAAGATGTCATCTATCCTTAAGGTTTGTGTGAGGTTCGCTCCTATTTTTCGAAACAAAAATATTAATGAGAGCATTAAAGGTCTGAATCATAGGATCCGTTCCCATTTTTCGTTCCGAAAAATAGGAACGGATCCCAAAGAGACAATGTTACCTAAAAATGCTCCCAGTAATAGAAACAAAATGAAATCTTTCACTCTTCTTGAATTTTTAGTGGCTTCTTTTTTGGCTACGCTTTTATTGCTTTTAATTTATCAAGCTTTTGGCCAAACTACACTTTTTTTTCGTCGAGAAAGACATCTAACCCCTCAAATTCTAGAAGAATACTTCTGGCAAAAAGAAATTTTATCTCTAAAAAAACCCCCTGTTATAAGGAACGGATATTTGTTTTTTTGTGTAGAAGATCTCCCTGGACCTTATTGTTTGATTTACGATTTCGAAAAAGGGCGTTATGCAGAACATAAAAGCCTAAACCTTCCCAAAGATCTGGAAAATTTAAATTGGTTTAAGGAAAAAGGTATTAAAAGTTTAAATGTATATATTTTTAAAAATAACGATTGGGTAGAGTGGCCGCTTGATAAAGGATCACCCCCTACTCCTTATCTTTTAAAAGTTTTTTTATCTTCGGGTATAAAGATAGAAAACATCTTCAGATGAAATTTAAATACGAAGCCCTTGATAGAGAAAAAAGGCTCTGTTCAGGAGTTATAGAGGCCTCTCAAGAAGAGGAAGCCTTAGAGCTTTTACATCAAAAAGATTTACTTCCCATCTCTTTAAGACCTCTTTCGCGCTGGAGATTAAGCTTACGTCGCACTCAAAATACTGAAGAGCTAGCCCTTTTTACGAGCCAGTTTTTAAGGTTATTAGAAGCCGGGCTTCCGGTAGATAAAGCTCTAGAAATTTTAAGACGTATTTTTGTAAATACCGGCAAGACAAACATTGCACACATCTTAGAAAATATTACTAGAGACTTAGCCGCAGGAAGTGATTTAGCTGAAGCCTTTAGCAAATATGATTTCTTTCCTCCTTACTATGTTAATTTAATTCGAGCAGGGCAAGCTGCAGGCGCTCTGGTTCAAACCTTGAAGGAACTCAACGTTTATTTGGAAAATTACCTGCGTTTCAGACAAGAGCTCATCTCAGCCCTTTTATATCCTTCTTTTCTTCTAATATTTGGTATATTTGCCATTCAAACTGTGCTAGTTTATGTCTTACCCCGTTTTGGTCAAATTTTTGACGATTTAGGTGTAGAACCTCCTTTGTTAACTAAAATTCTTTTGAAAGTGGGATTTTTTTGGAAGGCTTATGGCCCTTTTTTTCTTTTAGGAATGGTAATTCTCTTTTTTTACCTTAAACGGATGTTTTCCCGACCCGAGGGGAGGAAAAAATTAGAAGAATTTATGCTTTCTTTGCCAGTTCTTAACCGTTATCTCTTCCTTGTAGACTTTGCCCGCGCTTTTCGAGGGCTTGCAGTAATGCTAAAAGGAGGGGTTCCAATAGAACAGGCTCTTTCCATAACGAAAGAAATAGCTTCTCTTTACTTCTGCCGAGAACTTTTTTCTCAGGCAACAGAAAAAATCCGTCGGGGACAACCTCTTTCTTTTATTTTTCGAAATCTGCCACGTGGAATAGCCTTTATATATGATCTAATTGCTGTAGGAGAAGAGACAGGTAATTTGGCCAGATCTTTTAGCGACATAGCTTCTTTAGCAGAAGAGGAAATTCAACGAATTACCAAACGCTTTCTTACCATTTTAGAGCCTGTAACAATCCTTTTCTTCGGTTTGATATTAGGAACCATGATAGTTTCCATTTTACTTGCTATTTTTAGCCTTCAGGTATAAGGTTAATTCCTCCTCCCTAAAATCCATATAAAAACATCGAAGAACTTTAAATCCAATAATTTCTCTATTTCTGTAAACGAAAAAATCAGCTCTTAAAAAACGGAGCCTAATCTACTTGATGGCGAAGGCCACTTCATCTCGGGTGGCTCTAGGATTAATTATTCCGTCTCTTTTTTGGTCCACCACAAAGATCAGGCGATAGGGTCCTTTCGGGAGCTCGGCGCAGTTTATTACTGGTGGAAGGAAAAGATTCGAAAAATAGACGAGAGCTCCCTGGTAGGCCGGCAGGGGTGTTGTGCAGGAACAAGGAACCCAATGTTCAGGGTAAGCATAACAATAGCAGGTTCCACTGGGAATCTCTGCCCAGAGGAAGTAATCCCCATATTTCCTTCTAGCTGTTGTGGTCAAGGAGACGGAGATATGAATCTGATCATTTCGCGCAAGGCTAAGGGGGCCGTCGCTTCCATTAACCTTTATATCAACTCTCATCTCTGGCCCTCCCGCTCCGTATTCGTAGGCTCCGAGATCTACTCCGCTCCCCTGGGGTCTGTAGTGGTGTTCCAGGTCTTCCGCGGGCACTCTTCCTGAAAGGGCCCCTACCGGAAGGCCGGCGTCTATGGCCGGGCTGGTGCCCTGAAGATGACCGTCAAAGTCGTCTATGTCCGCATAGGAGACCAGACGCGGATCCGCAAAGATGTTATTACTCCCCACCGCAAGGGCCACCTCTTCCGTCTCCGTGTTGAAAATGAGGTTGTAATCGATGGTATCCGGACGGGTGCGGCCTTCGGGGTCGCCATCACCCACCAGATCCGGCCAATCTCCCGGAGAGGTAATGTTGGGAAAGCCCACAAAGACGTTGTTCATCAGGTAGAGGCGTTCGCTGCCTGTGCAGGGTTCAGCCTCAGGGAAATCGCGGGTATGACAATACACCTCCACCTGGGCCCAGCCTTCGCTGGCCAGGGTGGAATTGATGATGTAGCTCTGATCCTGAGGATTCATGGAAACGGAGATCGCCGCCCCTCCGGCCCGGCAGGCATCTCCTTGAGAGTAATCTCCCATCTCTTGGGCAAAGGGCTTGCCAGTAAAAAAGTTGCAGTTGCTTACCGCCAGAATATTGAGCATTTCAACCCGTCCGCCCACTTTGAGCTGGTTGCCGGCATTGCCGTAAGCCCGCACATTGTAAAGTCCGATAAAAGAGCCCTGGTGTTGCACGCCCACATAGAGGAGATCCAGACCGTCGGAGGTGTTGTAGCGAAAGATGCTATCCCGAAAGACCCAGTGCCCCCCTGACCGGGCCACTCCGAAGCCGTCACCGTAACCCCCCTGACTCTGGGCCCAGCAGTGATCAGGCTCCCCTCCGGGATAGCTCTCCACACAACCGTTCCACTCCACCACCAGGCCCTCAAAGATGAGATCGCCCTCATTTGAGGATTCCTCTCCCCAAAGGTCTCCGTTCCAGCCACACCAGCCGTTTCCGGCCAGCCGGATCCTTTCCGCCACCAGGCCGTTAACGCGGCCGGCTATAATCCCTTCAGAGCCAAAACCATGGATGTCAAGGTCCCGAAGGGTTATATGAGAGGCATCTTTGATAAGCAGCCCCCGGTAGGCCCAGGGGCCAAAAGGGGCCTGGTCGTAATTACAGCGGGCCTCAGGGTTGGCGTGGGCGTAAGCACAGGAGGCGTGATCCGTAAGCTCCAGACAGGCCAGAAGGACATTTTGGGCTCCGGAAAGATCAAAGATCTGCCAGGCACGCTCAGTGCCCCAGAGTTCAGGCTTTTCAAGGCACCCGGCATCCCAGCCGTAACCCACGATGCGCGTGGGATGGTCCGGATCCGGCCCTGAGGGAAGGGGTGGTAACACGCAGTCATAAGCCCCCTCCGCAAAGCACCACTCCGTATTTGGGGCCCCATAACCCATCATGTAGCTTCCGGGATGGATCACCAAAGTGTCTCCCCCCTGCAGACGCCAGGAAGGGGCGGCACCCGTGGTCTCTATCGCCCAGAAGGGGTGATTCCAGGCGCAGGGCTGCTGAACTCCGCTTCCCAGATAAGGGGCATCAACCAGGCTGTGCACTGCACCGCT
>JALSPN010000221.1 GCA_026985945.1 Thermodesulfobacteriales bacterium | reverse complement strand
AGTTTGGTGACCACAAGGTCAGCCGCAGTGATAGCCCCTGAGCTTATCTCTACGGTAATTGGCTCAGAAGTAGTGCTAGCTTCGTCATCATCGTAGGCCGTGCAGGTGGCCTGATAGGTGCCAGGGATATTATAGGTGTAGCTAAAAGTGCCGTCTTGAGAAATCAATGGGTCGCTTCCATCGCCAGGATCAAAGGCATACTGCACGATGGTGCCGTCAGGATCTGTTGCTACACAGGTAACATCTACCGTTAAGGGAGCAAAACCAGAGGTGGGCTCCACGGTGAAGGACTCAATCTCTGGCGGCAAATTGGGCGCCTCTTCAAATACTGCCGAGCAGGTCTTATCGCTATCCATGGTGATGGTGCAGGTGTTTCCTTCACAGCCTGCGCAGTCTCCTCCCCAGCCAGAGAAGACATAGCCCTCATCAGGAGTAGCGGTGAGGGTCACCTCGCTTCCTTCGGCATACTCTTCGCTGCAATCGTCTCCTGCCGAGCCACAGTTGATGCCAGTTCCTGTCACCGTGCCGTGGTCAGGTTCGGGATCGATGGTTAAAGTGTGGATTACAGGTGGTTGAGTGCTAGATAAAACTATAATTCTTACCTCATCTAAACAAACATTAACATATAAACTCAAAGAAAGCGTTTTTTTATCTTCTGAAATTGAAAATGTATCTTGGCTACAATATTCTAGCCCTCTTAAAGGATCAGTAGTAAAGTTATTTGCAAAACTCAGAAAATCGCTATTTTCAAGACTATCTTTTTCTAGGATAAGCCCTAATATAGGTTGTTTAAAAGTAATGGATCCTTCTAATCTATTTGAGATAGTGCCTTCTGTATCGAAATGAACTAAATATGTATCAATTGCAGTGCCAGCGGGAATATATCCCTCTGATGTAGGATCGGGGCAATTGTAAGCTCCAGTTACTAGATGATCTACAAATAAATTTTCATCTAAAACATAATTCATTTTTTCAGGGAAAATTTTGATATGATAAGTGTCCTCATATGCATTATTAGTCAAATCTTCTGGTTCTTCTTCTATGTATTGGATTGCTCCTGTTAAATTTTCTATTCCTGGTGCGCTTATTTCAAAGGTAGCCGAGCAGGTCTTATCAGTATCCATGGTAACGGTACAGTTGGTGTTATTTCCACAGCCCGAACAATCTCCACTCCACTCAGAGAAGACATAGCCTACATCAGGGGTTGCGGTGAGGGTAACTTGCGTACCTTCGGCATACTCTTCGCTGCAGTCATCCCCTGCCGAGCCGCAGTTGATGCCGGCGGAGCTGCCTGTCACCGTGCCGTGCCCGGGTTCAGGATTGATGGTAAGGATATAAAATTGATGTTCATCAGCTCCTATATCAACAATTTCATGGATAATTCTTAAGTCTCCCTCAAAATCTTCCTCAGGCAAATCAGGAGCAAAATTATTACCAGCATCTATACAAGGAGAAACAGATGTAAGATGAAAGTTACCATTTTCTGGATTGGAAAAATTAGGATCTTCCTGTATATTATCTTCATGAAAGTATTTATCGAGATCTATATTCTGAATATAAAGATCCTCCGATTGTCCAGTATCAAAGTTAGCATTTCCAGAAAAATCATTATTATAAAGGTTTACAACAGTGTCCACCGGAATAATATAAAGATCGTCTCCATCAGAACTAGCTTCATTCTCCCAAAAAATATTGTTATAAACGTTAAGATTCCCAAAGATAAGATGAACGTAAATTCCACCACCTTTACCTTCAGCATTATTAGCGTTATTTATATAAAAGGTATTATTCGTAATGGTCATACTTGCTGTATATACATAAGCTCCACCTCCAAATCCGGCGATATTTTTGCTAAAGACATTATTAACAAAGGTAACAGTACCTACTGCTGTAACAAATATACCACCGCCTTTATAATCACTATCTCCATTTAGTTCTTCATCACTTTTACCTGCATAATTTTCATTAAAATAATTATTTATAACACTAATCGTACTTCCTTGTATCCAGGCTCCACCTCCGTCTCCAAAGCCAGTAACATTATTATCAAAGATATTATTAGCAAGGGTAACAGTACCGCTTCTTGTATATATATAAACTCCTCCTCCTGAATTTTGGGAAGAATTTTCTCTAAAAGTACATCCCTCAACCGAAATATTTGCCTCCCCTGCATGTATCAAAAGGCCTCCACCACTCATATATGCTTGTTTGCCATTTATGAAAATCAAATTTTTTACTAAAACATCACCTCCCCTATCACCAACTCCATAACCAAACATCTCAGTATCGATATACATTATTTGTACCGCATTATTACCATTAAGTACATGCTCATTACCTTCAATTGTAAGAGTATGTCCGTTATCGCCAGTGGGAGTCTGATAGGTGAGAGTATAAGAAATATCCATATCATTCTGGACATTTATCACATCGTCTTCACCATTTGACTGTGCCTGTGTCAGGGCATTCTGGAATTCCTCAGGGGTTGAGACATTGAAAACGGCTGCGAGTGATATATTGGCCGTCAAAATTACCAAAACAACACACAAAAGAAAAGACAGGATAAAAATGTTTAGTTTTTTCATTCCCATCCCCCTCCTTTTATTGATGGAGCATAGATGCCCAACCTCGTTGAGGATCCGTTCCCATCCTTTGGAATGAAAATGGGAACGGATCCTATCTTTCGAGCTTACGCCTTCTTCCTCCTCCTCCCGAAGAGGGCCAGGGCTCCAAGGCCAAAGCCTAGCAGGAGCACACTTGCCGGCTCAGGCACCGCCTGGGCGTTGAGATTTTTGATCCTTACATCCACATACCCTCCTTCAGGATCTTCTGCCCCGCTTATTTGTGCCAAGATCCCTACTCCGAAGAGATACTCGTGCGTGGGATCAAGATTCCAGGAGTTTTCGTAATGGCCTGAGGCATCATCGTTAAAGAAGACTTTTTCTTGGTGCACAAAAACAGGATTGTTAGGATCGATGGTCTCCGTCCAATCAATCAGGCCCACGGCATAACCAGCACGCCCAGAGTTATAGGCCGTATCAAAATCAAAATCTATGAACCAATCAAAGGAGAGGATAAATTCGGGATAACCACTAAATAGATCACTTCCTACTGCTACTTTGGAGAGTGCAAAGTACCAATCTATATTTGTGTCAGAATAAGAACCATTTGCAGAGCCATCAACATAAGCGTCAAGGGCATCTTCTGTGGCACCATACTCTGCGAAAGCGTAAAAATAACCATCATCGTCATAGATTTCGAGATCATCAGTTTGAGGCACCGTAACTTGATGCGGCAAAGAAGGAGTCAGCCACTGCGAACTATCGCTATCAATTACACCATCACCCACACTTGAGCCTGAGCCGTAGCTAACTTGCAGGTCCCAATAAACGCCTACGGGGTTTACCTGCACGGCCCAGGCAGCACTGTAAAGAAAACCCCAAAAAGCTACCAAAAGGAAACTTAGAAAGACCTTCTTCATACCAGACCTCCTTTTTAAAATTTTGAGATCTTTGTAAGGTTCTGCTTTTACCCGGCCTTCTCCTTTGGAGAGGAAGGCTGGAGCAGAAATACTTACAAAGACCCTTTATTGAAGTGTAAAAGGCAAAAAGTATGCCAATTTAAAACTTAAAAATTCTTGCAAAATCTCTCAAAAATTTAGATTTTAAGAGTATAGTGAAGAAAAATTTTTCCTATTTTGGGAAAAAAATTTTCCCTATTTTTGGGAAAAGATTGGTATTAAAGAGATGCAAAGATTTAAAGACTTAAGAGGTGTGAAAAAATTTTCACAGCATCATCACAGATTATATTTCGCCTCCTTCCTCAAAGGGCGGGAAAAAGTCGGAGAAATCCACTCCTATTTTCGAATGAACCAATGGATGACAATGGACGGTAGTCATGCTGAGCGAAGCAAAAGATCCATTAACGGATGCTTCAGTCGCTCTGCTCCCTCAGCATGACGATGGATAGAAGAACAAGCAAAAAGATTTTCCAAAGAGGTAAAGGAACGAACGATTCGACGTCTTAGAAAACTAGCAGGAATACTCATCCCAAATCTAAAGGAGCCGCAAGCTTCAGCGGGCCCCCTTCTGTTTCTTCTTAAAACTTCAGAAAGGAAAAGATTGGGGTAACATAAGGCCCATGGAACCTTTGCTTGAAGTGGGGCCCCTTAGTTGCGTTGAACGAGAAAGGCCCCTTTATCACGGGGTTTACCTGCGTCTTTTCCCAGGGGATTTTGTCCATCTCAAAGGCCCTTCTGGAAGTGGCAAGACCACCCTCTTAAGGCAAATTGTAGGCCTTGAGCCCTCTCAAGCCCGGCGTTTCCTGGCCGGAAAATCTTATTCTCTCTCCCAAATAGCTGACTTCCGGCGGCGCTGTCTCTATCTTGCCCCGGAAGCCCCCATGGTCGAGGGGGATCTTGCCCGAAATCTTTTCTTTCCTTTCCGTTTTCGGAAAAACCGGACCAAAAAACACAAAGACCCGGAAAAAATTCTAAAAAGCCTGGGGCTTAATTTTTCTCTCAAGACACGGGTGGCTAACCTTTCAACCGGAGAGAGAAAGCGTCTGGCCCTGGCACGGGCCCTTATTTTCGACCCCGAAATCATCCTGGCCGACGAGCCCTTCTCAGGCCTGGATGAAGAGAACTTCAAAAAGGCCTTTAAGCTCCTTTATGAATTTTCTCAGCGAGAAAAAAAGGCCGTCTTATGCGTAAGCCACGGGAAGCTTCCTTTCTGCACCAGGGCCTTGACCCTGTGTGAAGGGAAATTAAAGGAGGGCCGGTGAACATCATTGCCCTTTCCCCAAAAGATCTCCTCATCGCCTCGGGGTTTATCTTTCTGGCAGGCGGGCTTTCTCTTTTCCTGGAGCTTGGGATTGCCAGAAGGCTCTTAATAGCGGCCCTGCGCACTGTAATCCAGCTCACCCTTCTGGGATTTCTTCTTGAGAGCATCTTTGCCCTCAAAAGCCCTTATCCAGTCCTTCTGCTTCTCTTTTTCATGACCCTCATGGCAGGCCGGGAAGCGGCCTCCCGCACCAGGAAACGCTATGCCCGTATCCTCCTTGATACCACCCTGGCCATGGGAATTTCGGCCTTTTTTGTAGGGGCCATCGTGACTCAGATCGTAGTAGGGGTTAAACCCTGGTATCATCCTCAATATGTGATCCCGCTTCTCGGAATGATCCTTGGAAACGCCTTAAACGGGGTTTCTCTGGCCCTGGATTCCTTTCTGGATTATCTCCTGAGCCGGCAAGATGAGATCGAGCTTTATCTTGTTTTTGGGGCTGAACCACTTGAGGCCCTCAAGGCTCCCTTCCGCCACGCCATAAGACGGGGCCTCATCCCCATCATTAACGCCATGTCTGTGGCAGGTATCGTCTCCTTGCCCGGGATGATGACCGGCCAGATTCTGGCCGGCACGCCCCCGCTTCAGGCGGTGGCTTATCAGATACTCGTCATGTTTATGCTGGCCGGGGCCTACACCTTCGGGAGTATGCTGGTGGTCTTTTTGGCCGGTCGGAAGATCCTGGGGGCCGAGTTGAGACTGCGGCGAGAACTCCTCAAAAACTAGGGAGATAGGCTGCCAAAGCGGCTCCTTCCGGGGGGAAGAGGGCCAAAAGTTCTTTAAGAGTCCTTACTGCCTGAGGAATGTAGGCCCTGAACCAGACCTTTCCCGCTTTAGTAAGCTTTGAGAAGGCCCCAAGGATTTGAAAGTTCCGAAAAAGGGCCAGGGCTTCAAATTCTTCTGGTTCAAGAGAGACCAGGGCCTCAAATTCCTTCTGCAATCTTTTTCTTTCTTTTTCAGGAAGGGCCACATAAGGATCAATCAAAAGGGAGGCCAGATCGTAGGCCGAAGGCCCCAGACGGGCCGCCTGAAAATCAATAAGATAAAGCCTTTCGCCTTTAACCATGAGATTTCGAGACTGAAAATCCCGGTGCAAAAAGGCCTGAGGCCGTGCCCAGTGCTTAAGCCGCTCCCAGAGGCAAAAAAGGAGGTCTTCCGCCTGATGGAGCTCAGAGGGCCCGAGATACTCGCTCAAAAATTCCTCCAGAAAATAGCAGGCTTCTCTTTTCCACATGAGCCGGGAATCGTAAAAGAGGGTCTCAAGAGCGGCTTCACGGGGAAAATCTTTAAAAAGCCCCCTAAAAGAGGCTAAAATTTCAAGGGCCTGACGGTAAAGGGGATAGCGTTTTTCAGGGGAGATATCCTCAAGCCTTTGGTCTCCCAGGTCTTCGGCCAGGATGAAGCCCTTTTCCTCCTCATAGGCGTAAATCCGGGGCACCGGAAGGCCTTTTTCTTCCAAAAAGCGCCCGATGAGCACGTAAGAACGGGCCTCTTTAAGCCCGAATTCCCCCTCCTGAGGAAGGATCAGAATAAAGCTTTCCTTTGGGGTCTTCACCCGCCAGAAACTTCGTGAAGAACCATCCCCGCCAAGGGGTTCAAATTCAAAGGATCTAAGCCCGGCACGCTTAAGAAAATTCTCCATCTCTTTCAATTCTTTCCGGCAAAAAGAGTTTTTCTTGATGAAAGCCCGGAGGAATTCTGGCCCCGGCCCAGGCCACTACCCGGCGCAACCTGGCCTCAGGGCTCACCTCAACCCCCGGCTCGAGAAAAACCCAATCTTCAAAGACTACCCCCGCAGCCACCCTGGCCCCGGATAGGACACAGGGAGACGGAGGAGGGGGGAGGCCGGGGATCACGGCCCGGCGCTTTAAAAGGTCCTCATGGGCCGCGAGATAAGAGGGAAGGGTCCCTATATCCTGCCAGTAAAAGCCCGTCCCTACCAGGGCCGAAATTCTGGCGCCTTCTTCCAAAAAACGCTCGTAAACCGGGACCAGCTCTCGATCCTCAGGGCGCAACCGGGAAACAAGCTCTGGTGTCACCACCTGAAGACCGGTATAGGCAAACCCTTTTCCTTCTTCAAACCCCGTCACTTCTTCTCCCCGAAGCAGAACCTTATTGTAAGGCGGGAAGTGATGTAAAAGAAGGGTGGCCAGGCCCTCAAGGCGCTTGTGGGCTTCTAAGAGGGTAGCAAAAGGGAAATTGGTAAGGATATCACCATTTACCACCAGCACCGGACTTTTTTCAAAAAAAGGCCGTGCCCCCCGCAAAGCCCCGATAGGGCCCAGGATTTCCTTTTCATAAAAGGTAGTTACGGAAATTTCCGGGTTTCTTTTTTGGTATTCCTCTAAAAAACGGGCGGTTTGGGGAGCTAAATGATGCAGGTTAAGGCCAATCTCTTTGAAGCCCGCTTTTTTTAGATTCTCGAGAAGGATCTCAAGGAGAGGGACCCCCAGGATGTGGAAAAGGGGTTTCGGGACTTTTTCCGTATAAGGCCGCAAGCGGGTTCCCAGGCCTGCGGCCAGGATAAAAGCCCGGCGGGGCATAAAAGTTTAGACCTTTTTCTTCTCAAGCTCTTCGGTCTCGCCCTCTTTAAGCCCCTCTTTGAAGGCCCGGATGCCTTTCCCAAGGCCGGCCCCGATCTCTGGCAGACGTTTGGCTCCAAAAAGGATCAAGGCTATTAACAGAATAATTAATAGTTCCTGGCTCCCTAAACCGAACACCCCTTCTCACCTCCTTTATCTCCCTACTAATGCTACCAGAAGAACACTGAATTCGTAAAGAAAAACCAGTGGAATGGCCAGAAAAAGTTGATTGACGACATCGGGGGTAGGAGTAAGGATAGCGGCGAGAATAAAGGCCAGGAGGATGGCAAAACGCCTGAAGCGGCGCAAATCTCTTGCTGAGACCAGGCCCAGGCGTGCAGCCACTGTAAGCCCCACCGGCACCTGAAAGGCCAGACCAAAGATGAGAAGAAGTCTTAAAGAAAAACTCAAATAATCCCTCAGGGTGGGGACCAGGCGCACCATGGAGCCCGCAAAACCTGCCAGAAAGGCGAAGGCCTTGG
>JALSPN010000220.1 GCA_026985945.1 Thermodesulfobacteriales bacterium | reverse complement strand
CACCGCCTCTACCGCGGCACCGCAGCAGGCCATACCACCACCTACTAAAAGAATATCCGTTTCCTTCTCTACTATTTCGGGCTCAGCACAAGGAAGCCCAGGATTATAAGACCAAATCCTTCCCATAGTTCTCCCTCCTTTTATTTAAATTTGTTTGGTTTCAAGGATACCTCTTACTTCCACGCTACGGCTTCAGGCACCGCCGGGGTTACACCGTCGGCAACTTCGGTAAAAAGCCGGTTATCACCGATGGCAGAAAGATCCGGATCAGGTTTACCCACTGTAGGATCGGCCTCACCTTCAGGCGTAGTCCGGATGGGGAACTTAAAGCGCTTCACCACACCATTGCGGAACTTAATGGTCCACATAATGTCAGTGGTTCCCCGCATGGGCTGACAGGTCCCACCCAGGGGAGAAAAGTCCACATAGTGACGCACCGAAATGGCACCCTGCGGACAGATCTTCACACAAGAATAGCATTCCCAGCACTGATCAGGCTCCTGGTTATAAGCTCTCATGGCTTCAGTGTCAAGAATCATAAGGTCGTTCGGGCAGATGTACATACATGCCGTCTTCTCACCGCCCTTACATCCGTCACACTTTTCAGGGTTTACATAGCTCGGCATACTCCTACCTCCTTATTTAGTTTTTGATGGCCCCCAAAAATTTCAAAAAACTTTTCTCCGCCACTCTTGAGGGCCGAATAATACTTTTTTACAAAGAACCCTGAGAGATGAATCCTCACTCATTTAGCCGCTCTCTTTATACGTGTCAGCACTTTGGGTGTCAAGGAAAATTTAGAGGACAAAAAGTAATTAAGAGCTATTGATCGCCGCAAATATAACGTTTCTGCGTTTTTTTTAAGAATTACATTCTTTCTCAATTTCTCGAGGCCGCTTTCTTGGCGAATTTTTTCGGCAAATTGGCTTGAAATGTTCCAATTTTCTACTAGGAAATCTAAAGAATGAAAAAATCTCCTCTTATAGGCCTTATCCTGGCAGGAGGCGTTGCCAAACGCTTTGGGGGCGGAAAGTGCCTGGCCAAGTTGGGGGATAACCCCCTTATTTTTTGGGTTTACCATTCTTTAAGTGCTGTCTGCCCTGAAATATGGCTCTCTCTCAGAAAACACGAAAAGGCCTATGAAAATCTCCGGCCCCGGTTTGAAAAAATCCTTCTCGACAAATACCCGGGAACAGGGCCTGCAGCTGCTATTTCTGCTGCCCTTGAAAAGGCCCAAAGGCCATTGTTAGTAGCCCCCTGTGATCAGCCCTTTATCCTTCCCTTACTCCTCAAAGGTTTAATTAACACCTGGGAAAAAGATCCCCACCTTGAAACAGTAATTTTTAAAGATGAAACCGGACGTCTTCTTCCCTTCCCGGGTATTTATGGCCGTGGCAATCCAGAGCCTCAAGGATTATCCTTGCGGGCTTTGATAGAGCAAACCAGATATCTAATCGTCGAACCCCGGATCTGGAGAAAATGGGATCCTCAGGGGTTAAGTTTTTTCAATGTAAATCGGAAAGAGGATTTAAAGAGGGCGACAGAAATCCTCAAAGACCCTGCCGCCCTTAAGTCTTTAAGCCTTTAAATACTTCCGCCCGGAAAATATGCTGGAAATTATACCCTCTGTGCCGAAAATATCATTCCAGATCACCAGATAGAGATGAACTATTACGAAAATCAAAAAAACCCAGAAGAGGAAATAGTGAAAAAGCCTTGCCATTTCCTGCCCGCCAAAGACGGCTACCCCCAGAGAAGCCCACATTCCCTCAGGATACATCATATAAAG
>JALSPN010000219.1 GCA_026985945.1 Thermodesulfobacteriales bacterium | reverse complement strand
TCCCCATCTGCCGCCACCTCACCACTATCTGGCCGTATATCGCTGGCTCCGGGACGAATTCAAGGCCCACGCCATTGTGCACGTTGGAAAACACGGCACCCTGGAATGGCTACCCGGAAAAGCGGTGGCCTTATCGGAAAAATGTTTTCCTGACCTGGCAATTACAGATTTGCCTCACATCTATCTCTATATCGTAAACGATCCGGGAGAGGGCACGCAGGCCAAAAGGCGCAGCTACTGTGCCATCATCGACCACATGATCCCTCCCCAGATGCTGGCCGGGCGTTACGGAAAGCTTGAAGCTCTGGCCCAGAAGCTTGAGGAGTATCGGCTTCTAAAGGCAGAAAATCCGGCCCAGGCGCAGGATCTCTTAGAAGAGATCATCAAAAAAGCCCTTGAAGCCCATCTTCACGAAGATCTTTCTCTTTCGGAAGGAGAAATCGGGCAAGATCCGGAACGCTTTTTATCTCTCCTGCACGAATATCTGGAAGAGATTGCCCACACTTATGTAAACGATGGCCTTCATGTTTTAGGAGAAGTTCCTCGCGGAAAGCAGCTAACATCAACGGTTAAAGCCATCTCCCGGGGTGCAGCTCTTCCCGAAGAAGAAGTCTTTCCCATTCTTAAGGGCATAGAAAAAGAAATTTCTTTTTGCCTCAAGGCCCTGGAAGGGGGTTTTGTCCCTGCCGGGCCCTCCGGTGCGCCCACCAGGGGAGAAATCGATGTCCTGCCCACCGGGCGCAATTTCTATTCGGTGGACCCTCAAAAGATCCCCTCACCTCTGGCCTGGCAGCGGGGCGTAAGACAGGCTGAGGCCCTCCTGAGCCGCCACCTCAAAGACCAGGGGCGCTACCCTCGCACCATAACCATGATTATCTGGGGCTCTCCCACCATGCGTACCCGCGGAGAAGACTTCTCCTGTGCCCTTTACCTTTTGGGAGTGCGGCCCCGCTGGCACCCCAAAAATCGCAGGGTGCTTGGAATAGAGTCTATCCCCCTTGAAGAACTCGGCAGACCCCGGATCGACGTAACCCTTCGAACCAGTGGTTTCTTCCGGGACGCCTTCAAAAACCTGATGGAGCTTTTTGACGAAGCGGTGTGCCTGGTGGCCCTCCTCGAAGAATCACCGGAAGAAAACTTTTTACGGGCGGCGGTGCTCAAAGAGTGCGAAATCCTTAAGAAAAAGGGCCTCTCCCCTCAGGAAGCCTTTCGGCAGGCAAGTTTCAGGGTCTTTTCTGACCCCCCTGGAGCTTACGGCACCGGAATTGGCGAAATCCTTGATACCGGCCACTGGCAGAAGAAAGAAGACCTGGCTGAAATCTATCTCCGCTTCGGAGCCTACGCCTACGGAAAGGACCACTACGGCCGAAATGTTCCGGAAGCCTTCCGGAAAAGGCTTTCTCAAACGGAGGTTACCTACAAAAACGAGGATACCCGGGAAATTGACATCTTCTCCTGCGACTGTTTCAACGCTTACCACGGGGGATTAAACGCCGCCGTAGAAGTCTTTGCCGGCAGGAAACCTGTTTCCTATTCTGCAAGTGCAAACGATCCGGATCAGCCTCTGGTGCGGACTACCGAAGAGGAAGTCCGCTTTCTTTTCCGCACCAAGGTGCTGAATCCCCGCTGGATTGAGGGCATGAAGCGCCACGGCTACAAGGGGGCCGGGGACCTGTCACGCCTGGTGGATTACTGTTTCCAGTGGGATGCCACAAGTGGAGTACTTGCAGATTGGATGTACGAAGAGATGGCCCGCACCTATGCCCTCTCAAGAGAAATGCAGGCCTTTTCC
>JALSPN010000218.1 GCA_026985945.1 Thermodesulfobacteriales bacterium | reverse complement strand
GGATAGCTTAACAATTTTGCCCTTCCTTCCTGAAGGAGCCCTTCTTGATCTCGGGACAGGTGCCGGTCTTCCTGGAATGGTCATCAAGATCGTGCAACCTGAAAGAGAGGTCTGGCTGGTGGATGCCCGCAAAAAACCAATTTCTTTTCTCACCTACGCTACAGGAATCCTTTCTCTTTCACCGCCCCAAATCATCCAGGCCTCGGTAGGAGAAAAAAACGCCCCGCTTCCCCTTAATTATTTTAAAGTAATCGTTTCGCGAGCCGTCTCAGACCTTGGAACCCTCTGGAAACTTGCCAAACCCCACCTTCGCCCCCAAGGCCTATTACTTGCCATGAAGGGTCCCAAAGCCCGGGAAGAAATTGCCAAACTCCTTGAACAATATCCCTCTCTAGAGATTAAAAAGCACTCCTTAAGGCTTCCTCTTACCGGAGATGGGCGCCATATCGTTCTCGTCAAAGAGTCTCCCAGTTCAAACAGTTAGGACACACCCAGGTGATCGTATTACAGGAAAAGCGCCTTGGGCCTTCCGCCATACAACGCTGGCAAATGAGATAGCCACACTTTCGACAACGGTAGCAAAGGGGCATCTCCTCCCCGCAGACCTCACACCTGCCAGCGACAGTTTTAGAACGCCGAAAATGTCTTCTTGACGACACCTTTTTGTCTAAAAATTTGACAGCCATTGTCAAGATTCCTTTTCAAAACACTTTTACTCAATTTGGAACTTTGAGAGAAGAGGATCAGGAAATAGATTATAATTTTTTCAGAAAAGCCTTAAAACCGCAGGGGAGGGAACCACCAAGAAGTATTCCCCGGCATCAAACTTGCTTCTCCCTTGCGATTAAAAACAGAACCAAGTTTAATGTAAGAAAAGATTTTTTTGAGGGATTTTTATGCTGACCAAACTTTTAGCCAAAATAGTGGGCACTAAAAATGAACGGGAGCTTAAAAAGCTGCGCCCGATAGTGGCTCGTATCAATGAACTTGAGCCAGAGATGAAAAAACTTTCTAATCCCGAGCTCCAGGCCAAGACCAGCGAATTTAAAGAACGTCTCTTGAGAGGAGAAAGCCTTGACGAACTCCTGCCAGAAGCCTTTGCGGTGGTGAGGGAGGCCAGCCGTCGTGTCCTTGGCATGCGTCACTTTGATGTCCAACTCATGGGAGGGATTGTCCTCCATCAGGGAAAGATTGCGGAGATGAAAACCGGTGAAGGGAAAACTCTCGTGGCCACCCTTCCGGCCTATCTCAACGCCCTTACCGGAAAAGGGGTCCATATCGTCACGGTGAATGATTATCTCGCCAAACGCGACGCCAAATGGATGGGCACCCTTTATAACTTCCTGGGGCTTTCGGTGGGGGTTATCGTCTCCGGTATGGACGAAGAAGAGAGAAAAAAGGCCTATGCCTGTGACATTACTTACGGCACCAACAACGAATTCGGTTTCGATTATCTGCGTGACAACATGAAATACTCTCTGGAAGACATGGTCCAGCGCGAACACCACTATGCCATTGTGGATGAGGTGGATTCCATCCTCATTGATGAAGCCCGGACCCCGCTAATCATTTCGGGCCCTTCAGAAGAATCTACCGAAATTTATTACCATATTGATAAGCTTGTCCGGCATCTCAAAAAAGACATTCACTTCACGCTGGATGAAAAGGCCCGCACCGCCATGCTTACTGAAGAAGGGGTGGCGGAAATGGAACGCCTCCTCGGGATCGAAAATCTCTACGACCCCCGGCATATAAGCCTGGTTCACCACATAAACCAGGCCTTGCGCGCCCAT
>JALSPN010000217.1 GCA_026985945.1 Thermodesulfobacteriales bacterium | reverse complement strand
TAATCATAACTACTGTTCGGATTTTTCCATACTTTCATGTATATCGGTATCCCTCTTCCCATAAAACTTATTGTTCCCATCAATATCCAAAATTTGTCTTTAATTGTAGTAACATCTATTAATATAGTGATATATTTGCGCTTTTTTAAACGGAAATAAGACAAAGAAAATATGAGACGAGCATAATTTTTCCAAAATTCTTGATCAAGTGGAAACTTATCTAGGAAACGCACTAGGGCTTTATAAGCATTTTTTGTAGAGAGAGGAGAAGAGAATGGTAAATAAGAAGCTAATCTCCAGAGGCGGATAGAATCAGCAAACCAGAAAGCAACAACAAGTCTGGCAAGCATTTTGAGATAAGGTTTATGGAGGTTTGGAAAAGCTGTCTTAAAAAGTCTGAGTAATTGTCGATATAAAAACAAAGTGTCCATGAAGCTTTTATAGCATACCAATTCCTTGTGTCAAGAGATTTTTGAGGATTTTTTAGTAAAATTTGGGGGAAAATTAGCCTTACGAGGGGGAGGGAGATCCCATTCGCCATTTCCCAGAACACCCTCCGGGTAAAAGATCAAAACAAGTATTCCCTTTGAAATATAAAACTAGAAGCTCTTCTCTGCTACGCTAACCGGAAATTATGGTTTTAAACACCAAATATGTTGCCTGTTTTCCTGAATACGCTAAAATTTTTTAGCCGGCGTAGCTCAATTGGCAGAGCATGGGATTTGTAATCCCAGGGTTGAGGGTTCGAGTCCCTCCGCCGGCTCCAGCTCTCCCAGGAATATCAAACCTTTCCGGGATCTATTTCTTGGAATCTGGCGGAATTTCGTACCCAAATTGCCTGCATCCTTTCGAGTTTTTGATCTCTACCGAGGAGCTCTCTACCTGTAGCCAGAAATCAAGAGCGTCCCTTTTTAAATGAGGCAATGTGATCCATAAAATAGTAAAAAGCAAGCCCCAAATATTCGTGTACGGCAAGATCCAGGTAGAAAAGATTAAGGGGATGGGGCCAGAGATCCTGCCAGGTAATTTCTTTTGAAGGCTTACTTATCCGATAGGCCGGATAGGGAATAGGTTTAAGCCCCTCTTGTCTGAAAAGGAAAACAGCCCGCGGCAGATGATAGGCCGCAGTAACCAGGACTACAGGTTTATTCCTCCCGAGGAACCTCTTCACCTCCCTGGCACTTGAGACAGTATCTTTTGGGGCGTCAAGGGCGATGACTTTTTTAAAACCCAGATTTTGGGCAAGCTCTTTAAGATAACTGGCTCCAGTTTTTCCCCCAGCTCCGGCACCAACAATTAACAAAGGTTTTTCCGGAAATTTTTGTTTGAGAAGGAGGACGGCCAAAAACCTCTTGCTGGTCTCCCCGCCCAAACGGTCTATCAACCTGAGACCCGGATCAGAAGCTATATAGCACGGTAAAAGCACGATGGCCTCTGCGCTTTCAAGTTCTTCTTCTAAAGGAACTCTGAAACGAGCTTCAAGGGGCTCCAGAAAAAATCGAGGTAAAAAGCTTGTGGTTGAAAGGTAGAAAAATATGGCTGCAAGTGTCAGGAAGAAACGGGTCTGGCTCCGACGATAACGGGAAAACGAAGTCAAAAACGAGAGCAAAAGGAAAATAAATACCAGGCCTGAAGGATAAAGGAGATGAGAGATTGCCTTTTTGAGGTGAAATAGAAGATCCATAAATAAAAATGGCGGGGCTGACGGGACTTGAACCCGCGACCTCCGGCGTGACAGGCCGGCGTTCTAACCGTGCTGAACTACAGCCCCGCTCTTTACTGTGGTGGGCGGAACAGGATTTGAACCTGTGACCCCCGGCTTGTAAGGCCGATGCTCTCCCGCTGAGCTATCCGCCCCAACCGCCGTTAAAAATTAACATGTGCCCATCACCTGTCAAGATCGTGGCCATCAATGGGCCCGAATTTCGCTCCCCCCCTCCTTGGCCTTCTCAAAGAGGGGATATGGCGGCACGTCCTGAAAGAGCTTTTCCGGATCTTCAAGATCAAGGGCCAGTTTTAGCACCTCGTCCATGTGCTCCACCAGCACTACCTCAAGATCCTTCACCACTTTAGCAGGTATTTCTTTGAGGTCCTTTTCGTTTTCTTTGGGAATGATCACCGTTTCAATATTTCCCCTGCGAGCAGCAAGGAGTTTCTCTTTCAAGCCACCGATGGGAAGCACTCTTCCCCGCAGGGTAATCTCTCCGGTCATAGCCACCGTGCTTTTTACCGGTATCTTAAGCAGAGCCGAAACGATGGCCGTCGCAATGGTTATCCCGGCACTGGGGCCATCTTTGGGAATAGCCCCTTCTGGGACATGAACATGAATGTCTATCCGCTGGTAGAAATCCGGCGGAAGCCCGAGCTGGTGCGCCCTGGAACGAACATAACTCATAGCCGCCTGCACCGACTCCTGCATCACCTCACCAAGCTTTCCGGTAATGAGGAGCTTGCCTTTGCCCGGCATAATAACCGCCTCGATTTGAAGAAGGGCCCCACCAGTCTCCGTCCAGGCCAGGCCGGTGGCCATCCCGACTTCATTTTTGCTCTCCGCCACCCCGTAACGATAGCGCGGCACCCCGAGATATTTGTGAACCTTGCTCACAAAAACCTTCGTAGGTTTAAAGGCCTTGGGATCTTTGGCCACTTCCTTGGCAATCTTGCGGCAAATAGCAGCTATCTCCCGCTCAAGATTCCTGACCCCGGCCTCCCGGGTGTAGCGACGAATTATTTCAAGAATGGCCTTGTCCGTAAATTTAACCTGTTCGGGTTTGAGACCGTGGGCTTCAAGCTGCCTCGGTATGAGATACCCCTTGGCAATCTCAAGCTTCTCTTCTTCGGTGTAGCCCGGGATTTCGATAATTTCCATGCGGTCAAGCAATGGCACCGGAATGGTGTGAAGGGCATTGGCCGTCGTAATGAAAAGGACATTTGAAAGATCATAATCCACTTCGAGATAGTGATCCTGGAAGGAGAAATTTTGCTCCGGATCAAGGACTTCAAGAAGTGCAGCCGCCGGATCACCACGAAAGTCGGTCCCAATCTTATCTACCTCATCCAGGCAAAAGACCGGATTAACTGTGCCGGCTTTGCGCATCCCCTGAATTATTTTTCCGGGCAAAGCACCGATATAGGTGCGCCGGTGCCCTCGGATCTCTGCCTCATCGCGCACTCCTCCCAGAGAAATGCGGACAAAATTACGCCCCATGGCCCGGGCTACGGACTTGGCAAGGGAGGTCTTTCCGACACCCGGCGGCCCTACCAGGCAAAGAATGGGCCCTTTGATCTTTTTGACAAGCTTCTGCACCGCCAGGTGTTCCAGGATGCGCTGTTTGGGCTTTTCAAGACCGTAATGGTCGGCATTCAGGATGGCCTCCGCGGCCTCGATGTCTATCTTATCCTGGGTCTTCTCGAACCAGGGAAGACTGATGAGCCAGTCGATATAGTTTCGCACCACCGTGGCTTCAGCCGACATGGGAGACATCATCCGGAGTTTCTTGAACTCCTGCCGGACCTTGGCGGCTACCTCTCGCGGAAGCCTCTTCTTCTTGATCCGCTTTTCCAGCTCTGCAAGGTCTCCCCTGCCATCCTCACGCTCCCCCATTTCCTTCTGGATGGCGCGCATCTGTTCGTTGAGATAATAATCGCGCTGGGTCTTTTCCATCTGTTTTTTGACCCTCTCTTTGATGCGCTGCTCAAGACGCGCCACTTCCATCTCTCCACGCAGGTAACCGTAAACCAGCTCCAGCCTCTTGTTGACGTTGGTAATCTCAAGAAGACGCTGCCTCTGAGGGAGCTTGAGATTGAGAACCGCGGCGATATGATCCGCCAGCTGGGCCGGATCATGGAGACTCAGGATAGAAGAGACCACCTCTGGCGGGATCTTTTTGTTAATCTTGGTGTATTCCTCAAAGGCCTGATGGCAAAGCCGCACCAGGGCTTCTATTTCCGGGCCGGCCTCTACCACCTCGGCCTTGGGCTCCACCTCCACCATAAAAAAGTTGTGTTCCGGAAGATACTTAACAATCTTGGCCCGTTGTTTGCCTTCTACCAGGGCTTTGACGGTGCCGTCGGGGAGGCGAAGTATTTGAATAATACTTCCGATAGTTCCTACCCGGTAAATGTCTTTTTCCTTGGGCTCATCAAGCTGGGCGTCTTTTTGCGCCGCCAGGAAAATCTCTTTGTTCCCGGCCATGGCGTGCTCGATAGCCATAATGCTCTTCTCACGCCCGATGAAGAGCGGCACCAAACGATGGGGAAAAAGCACTATATCTCGCAAAGGTAAAAGGGGTAAAATAATTCTTTCTTTCGTATCCATAACACCTCTTTAGGCCTGCTGCGCCTGTGATTCGTAGATTATTATTGGTTTTTCCTTCCTCAAAATGACCTCTTCGGTCACCACCACTTCCTTCACCCCGTGCATGGAAGGAAGTTCGAACATGATCTCAAACATGGCCTCTTCCATGATGGCCCGAAGCCCTCTCGCCCCGCATTTGCGACGGATAGCCTCCTTGGCTATGGCCTCCAGGGCTCCTTCCGTAAATCTAAGCTTTACACCGTCCATTTCAAAAAGTTTTGCATATTGTTTCACCAGGGCGTTTTTAGGCTCGCAAAGGATCTGCACCAGCTCTTTCTCGGAAAGCTCATCCAGAGTAGCTACAATAGGCACCCGGCCTACAAACTCCGGAATCATTCCGAATTTAATGAGATCTTCAGGTTCTACGTGGACAAGGATCTCCCCAATACTCATCTCTTTGGCACTCTTGATATTGGCCCCGAAACCAATGGACCTCTGCCCCAGACGCTCTTTAATGATCCGCTCAAGCCCCACGAAGGCCCCGCCACAGATAAAAAGAATATTGGTGGTATCAACCTTGATAAACTCCTGCTGAGGGTGCTTTCTTCCCCCTTTTGGGGGCACATTGGCAACCGTTCCCTCAAGGATCTTCAAAAGCGCCTGCTGGACTCCCTCACCTGAGACATCCCGCGTAATGGATGGACTATCACTTTTGCGGGCGATCTTGTCGATCTCATCGATATAGACGATCCCGCGCTGGGCAAGTTCCACGTCGTAGTCTGCAGCCTGCAGAAGATTCAAAATGATATTTTCTACATCCTCTCCCACATAACCGGCTTCCGTAAGGGTGGTAGCGTCTGCAATGGTAAAGGGAACATTCAAAAATTTGGCAAGCGTCTGGGCCAGAAGGGTCTTTCCGCACCCGGTAGGACCAATAAGAAGGATATTGCTCTTCTGGAGTTCCACCCCATCAAGATTCACCCGGCTCTCAATACGCTTGTAGTGGTTGTGAACCGCTACCGAAAGGATCTTTTTGGCCCTCTCTTGGCCCACTACATACTGATCCAAAAAGGCCTTTATCTCGGCAGGTTTGGGAATGGCCTCCCGACGCTGCTCCTCTTCTTCACGCTCATACTCCTCGGCAATAATATCGTTGCAAAGTTCTATGCATTCATCACAGATATAAACCGCTGGCCCGGCGATAAGCTTCCGGACCTCGTGCTGACTTTTGCCGCAGAAGGAGCAGTGAAGATCTCCATCTTTACTGTGTTTCTTTGGCATTACTTTTCCTCCTTCTTTGAGGCACGCTCTGTTAATATTTTATCAATGATTCCGTATTTTTGCGCCTCCTCACTGGACATATAAAAATCTCGCTCCGTATCTTTTTGAATCCGGTCAAAAGGCTGCCCCGTATGCTTGGCAAGAATGTTGTTCAGGATCTCTCGCAGGCGAAGGATCTCGCGCGCCTGAATATCCACATCGGTGGCCTGACCCTGAAAGCTTCCTATAGGTTGATGGAGCATGATCCGGGAGTGAGGAAGGGCAAAACGTTTGCCCTTTGCCCCTCCGGCCAGAAGCACCGCCGCCATACTGGCAGCCTGCCCCAGACAGAGGGTAACCACATCCGGCTTGATGTATTGCATGGTATCGTAAATGGCAAGCCCCGCCGTTACAATCCCCCCGGGAGAATTGATATAAAGGGTAATGTCTCGATCCGGATCCTCCGCCTCCAGAAAAAGGAGCTGGGCAATAACAAGATTGGCCAGGTGATCATCAATAGGAGACCCGATAAAAACGATCCTTTCCCTTAAAAGACGGGAATAAATATCGTAGGCTCTTTCCCCTCGGGCTGTCTGTTCAATAACAATAGGGACATACATTATCCACCCTCACTTTCTCCAGCCTTTTCGGCTGTCTCTTCAGGAGAGGTCTTAGTTTCAACTTCTTCTTGTTTTTGAGTCTCTTTAATTTTAGCCTGAGAAAGCAGGAATTGCAAAGTCTTATCCGCGATAATGCGGGGCACCATAGAGGTGGCAAGCACCGCCCGGGCCTCTTCCAGACTGGCACGGGTTGCTTCTGCCAGGGCCCTGGCCTTTTCTTCCAGCTCTTCCCCGCTCACCGTAATGTTTTCAAGCTCGGCGATTTTTTCCAGGATAAGATCTTCGCGGGCCTGCTGTTCTGCCAGGGGGCGCAAACGTTCCTGTAACTTCTGGGGGGAAATCCCTGCCGACTCAAAGGTGTGGCCTTTCTCTTCCAGACTTTGTTGCATCTGTTCCATCAGCCTTGCCAGTTTATATTCTACATAACGTTCTGGAACTTCAAACTGGACTTTCTCCCTGAGCTGAGACAAAATTTGCTCCTTCATAAACTCTTCGGCTTTTTTCTTTTTTTCCTCTTCCAGACGGCGCTTGATCCTTTCCTTGAGGTGCTCCACCGACTCAAAACCCAGGTTCATCTTTTTAATAAACTCATCGTCAAGGGGCTTGAGATCTCTTACATAGACTTCCCGAATAAGGACCTTATAATGGACCGTCTGACCGGCAAGCTGGGCATTGAGAGAGTCTTCCGGATAGGTAACGTCCACTTCTACCGTCTCTCCGGCTTTTTTCCCCAGGAGTTTTTCTTCAATGGTGGCGTTAAACTCTCCCGTGCCCACGTCCACGTAAAGGGCCTCGGCTTCATGCCCCGGCACAGGTTCCCCGTTGATATAGGCCTTAAAAGAGAGAATGGCTATATCGTTTAATTGAATTTCGTGATCTTTTTCCGCCGGCTTGAGATCGGCAAAGGTCATCTGGATGGCTCGCAGGTGATTTTCAAGCTCTTCTTCCGTGACCTCGGTGGACATGCTCTCTATCTCCAGCCCTTTATAATCTTCGGGCTTGAGGTCTATTTCAGGCCTGATATCTACCAGGGCGGTATAAGAAAAACTGGATTTCTCTTCCACCTGGTCATAAGATTCGATAAGGGGCCTTACAATGGGTACCAGCTTGGATTCTTCGATGGCCTTGGGGAGACTTTCCTGGATGAGACTTTCGATTACCCGCTCTTCGATGTGTTCTTTGAAAAGCCTTTTCACCACCGCTTTGGGGACCTTCCCTTTCCGAAAGCCTTTTACCGAGACCTCTTTACCAAGCTTCCGGCATGCTCGATCTATCTCGCGGGCCACCATCTCAGGAGGCAGCTCCACCTTGAGCTTTTTCTGAACAGAGCTGATGTCTTCAACATTTACCTTCATGGTGCCTCTCCCTTTCCTCTATGAATTTCCGTCTAAAGCTACAAAGTTTTGGAAAAGGCGGCAAGGCGGGAAGAAGACTTCAAAAATCAAGACCTTCTTCTCCTGAGGAAGAAAGGGGCTTCTCTCCACCCTGTTCATCCCAGAAACGCCTTTCCCTGAAGAGCAGATAGGTCAAAAAAAGCCCGGCCCCGGTAAGGGCCCCTGCCAGGAGGGCGATCCCCCACCATTTTGGCTGGATCCCTTTGTTAATCCCTTTACCACAATAAAGACAAAATTTTGCTCCCTCAGGAACGTTTCCCTTACAGGCAGGACATTCCATTTAGCCGGCACCTCCTTTTTGGCAGATAAAATCATCGAGGATTTTTTCGTTCGTAATCCAGAGGGCGAGGTCTTTGAGAGCCCTTTCTGCCATAAGGCGATATTTTTCCTTTTTGGGAAGCTTTTTTCG
>JALSPN010000216.1 GCA_026985945.1 Thermodesulfobacteriales bacterium | reverse complement strand
GCTTTTAAATTTGAAAACAGCGTTTTTATGTCTTGGAAGGACAAAAAAGAAATTTTTTTGCTTGCCGGGGGGCTAATCCTCCTCTTTCTGAACCTGGGCCGGAGACCCCTCTGGGGAGCCGAAGGGCGCTGGGCTGAAGCGGTGCGGGAGATGCTTTTGAGGGGGGATTTCTGGGTTCCCACCCTTAATGGCGCCCCTCATCTCACCAAACCCCTTCTGCCTTACTGGCTCCTCATGCTTTCTGCTAAAATTTTTGGTCAGCTTAACGAATGGACAGTAAGGCTTCCAGCAGCAATTTCTGGTGTCTTAACCCTGGTTTTCTTCTACCTTTTGAGCCGTAAATTTCTGGAAAAGGGGCTTGCCCTCCTCGCTACCGGCCTTTTCCTGACGAGTTATGGCTTTTTCTATTACGCCCGCCTTACGCAATCGGAAATTTATCAACTTCTCTGGGGCACGGCTGCTTTAGCCTGGTATGTCCACCACCGGGAAGAGAAAAGTTTTAAGGGTTATCTGATCTTCTGGCTCGTGGTTGATCTTGCAGCTCTCAGTAAAGGCCTTACCGGCATGGCGGTGCCCTGTTTAGTAGTCCTTATGGATTGGGTAATTCGCAGGGACACCAAACACCTCAATCTGAAGGCCCTTCTGGCCACCCTCCTGGGATTTGCTCTTTATTTTCTCCATTACTATGGGATGGCACGGGCTTCGGGAAGCACTTTGCCCTTTTACCTGATCATCCGCGAAAATCTTCTTCAGGCCGTTTCTCCCTACGATCATCGGGAACCTTTCTACGTTTATCTCATTTATTGGCCCGAACTCCTCCTGCCCTGGACGCCTTTTCTCTTTCTGGCTCTGGGCTGGGCTTTCAAGAACTGGCAGCGGCTCTCTCCTGACACCAGGTGGATCCTGGCCGGGAATCTTGCGGTCTTTTTCCTTTTTACCCTGGCCCGTTGCCGACGTTTCTATTACATTTTGCCCATCCTTCCTCTCTCTATTCTTTTGATCTCTGTTTGCCTGCAGTTTTATTATCTGCGGTTTAAAAGGTTCCTCTGGGGAGCAGTCTGGGTTTTCTTGGCCTTTGAAATTATCGTTTTTGCCATTTTACAACCCATTCTTTCCTCTTCTTCAGAAAAGGCCTTTGGGGAAAGCCTCTCGGCTTTCCTCAGGCAAAATCCCTCTCTTCAAGTCTGTGTCTTTAAGAAGGCCTCTGCCAATCTGTTTTTCTATTTGAATCTTCCCCGTCCCGTGCCGGTCTTGCGGGAGCTGGGGGAGGTAAAAGATTGTGATTTGTTGTTCTTTCGGGAACGCTATTACCAGAAGGAGCCTCTTCTAAGAGAAAGGGCTCAGGACCTCTGGGGGGTTCCGGAGAAACTGCGCTCTAAAGATCCAAACAAAAATTATCTCCTCTGGATCCTCAAGGAAGGAAATTTTTCTGTGCCTGGTCTAATTTCAATCCATGAAGGGACGAATAATGAAAAAAAATCCTCTTAAACTGGCCCTTATCGGGTGTGGTAAAGCGGCCAGAAGGCACCTGGCCCTTTGTCGAGAACTTCCAGAAGCAGAGCTTGTGGCGGTGGCGGATCTTGATCCGGAGCGAGCAAACCGTTTTGCCAGAGAAGTGGGGGCAAAGGCCTATACCGATTATCGGGAGATGCTTTACAGGCACCCGGAGGTGGAAGCGGTGGATATAGCCGTCCCTTCCGGGCTCCACGCCGAGATAGCCCTTTCAATTTTAAAAGATTTTCACAAATCGCTCATTCTTGAAAAGCCACTATCTCTTTTAATATCAGAGGCCAGAGAAGTTGTAAGGACGGCCAAAGAGCTT
>JALSPN010000215.1 GCA_026985945.1 Thermodesulfobacteriales bacterium | reverse complement strand
ATGAAAGGTGGGGCTTCCTCCAGAACGGTTTTATAGATCTCGGGTTTGGCAAATTCCTTTTTCACCCGAACCAGTTTCTTATCTTCGTGAAACTCAAATCGTTCCGGTTTGAATATCAGAAAAAAGTCCTGCAGCTTTTTAAGCCTTACGTCTTTAAAACCCTCTGTTTCGTTGAGAACTTTAAGGAGTTCCTTCAATTTGACGAAGCCTTCTTCCAAAAAGAGGCCAAATTCGTCGGGCCGGCAACCTAAAATGTAATAAAGTATCTTTTCAAGCCTTTTTCTTTCCAGATCCGTCATAAACTGCCTTGACTTTTAGCCGTAATTTCTAATCTTGCAATAGAGAATTCTTGCTTAAGAAATTTTAATTTTAGAATCTTTACAAACAAAAAATTGGTAACTAATTTTATCATAAATAAATTTCCGGGTAGGGGAGGAGAAAAAGCTCCCGGGTCTTATCTAATAGCGAGTGGAGAATTGGATCTCCCTCCCCCCTAAAGGGAAAGGCCGGGGAGCGGGTGAAAGCTCAGCAATCTGCGCCAACTTTCACCCACCCCTTCCCCCTCCCTAGCAGGGAGGGGGAAACTGGACTCCTTCAAAGGGATAGAGAATTAACCGGGAATTTGGGTTTTTATTTATCATGAAAAGTTGCCGAAAAATAAATTTAGTGTTAAATATTTAAAGCTTAAAATTTTGGCAAAATAAGTCACCAAAGGGGCAGGTGATTGTTGTTATGAAAAAGGGGAAAGATTTGCGGGAAAAACTCTTAGAAGCTGGCAAAGAAGGGGCTATTACCTATGAGATGCTAAACGATCTTTTGCCAGAAGACTATGGTGACCCGAAAAAAATCGAAGAGATTTTTGATTTCCTCTACAAAAACAACATTGAAGTCCTGGACGAGAAGCAGCTTTTTGAAAAGAGTCATCCTGAATGGCCGGAGCGTTCTCCTGAGAAGAAGATAGAAGAAGTGGTGGCTCAGGAAGCGGAGCCGGAGCCAGCTGCGGAATCCGAAGAAGTTACGTCTGCCTATCTTCGGGAGATGGGAAAGTATGAGCTCCTGACTCCTGAGAGGGAGGAGGAGCTTTCAAAGATCATTCGCGGGGGGTTCCGGTTTATCGTGGATGCCATTATGGAGCATCCTTCAGAACTTCGAGAGATGGAGGCCCTGCGGGAGCAGATCAGGCTCTGGAAAAAGCGAGACCCGGGGCTTAAGCCCAAAAAAAGCCACCTCAATATCATGTTGCGGACCGTGCGGAAGATTCACGAAAAATACCCCGCGGACGAATCCATTGCCGAGCTCTTGCGCCAGATAGAAGAACGCGCCGCAGAGATCGAGAAGGCCAAAGATGAAATGGTTAAAGCCAATTTGCGGCTGGTGGTCTCCATTGCCAAGCGTTACATGGGGCAGGGGCTTTCTCTGGCAGATCTCATCCAGGAAGGAAACCTGGGCCTCATGAGGGCCGTCTTTCGCTTTGACTACAGCAAAGGCAATAAGTTTAGCACTTATGCTTCTTGGTGGATCAGGCAGGCTATTACCCGGGCCATCCTTGATAAGACCCGGACCATCAGGCTCCCGGTGCACTTTCTGGAGCTGCGCAGCCAGTTCTTCAAGGCCTTTTACGAGCTTGTAAAGGAGCTTGGTCGGGAGCCTACTCCGGCAGAGATCTCCGAGCGCACCGGGATCCCTCAGGATAAAATCCTGGCCATCTTTGAGGCCTCCAAGGAGCCGGTATCTCTTGAACTCCCGATAGGGGATGAAGACAGCACTTTGGGAGACTTTATAGAAAACAAAGAAAGTCCGTCTCCTTACGAACAGGTGAAAGACAAAGATCTTTCCGAAAAGGTGCGCAACCTCCTCTCCACCCTTTCGCCGAGGGAGGAAAAGATTATTCGCCTGCGCTTTGGTATCGGGGAGGAAAGCGAATACACTCTTGAAGAGATCGGCAAGCGCTTTGGGGTTTCTCGCGAACGGATCCGGCAGATAGAAAAGAAGGCCCTTTCAAGGCTCCGCCAGATGACCAAAAAGGACCACTTTAAATATTATTCTGACTAATCATTTGAGGGCGGCCTCAGAAGGCCGCCTTTTTTGATTTTTTATGGCTGGTGTAAAGACCTATTATCGCCCGCGTGCCAGGAGGAAAAAGGGCTTTTCTCTTAAGCGAAAGCGCCCCGGGGCTTTTTCTGTAAGTTTTCTGGGGAAAAAGTTTTTTATTATTTGTTTTGTCTTCCTGGCTCTGGTCGGATTTGCAGGGCATTTTTATTTGCAGTATCGGATCGGTAAACTCGAAGAACAAAAAAGAAATCTCCTCTTGACTAAAGCCCGCCTTTCCGCCAAGATTTCTCGCCTGAAAAAGGATCCCAAAGCCTACGAAGAAATAGCAAGGCGCAAATACGGTCTGGTAAAAGACAACGAACGATTGATTATCTTTCGTTGAAGACAAATCTACTGTAGGAGGTGTTCATGTCCGTTTCTACCTCTGATTTTCGGCGAGGTCTAAAAATAGAATGGGAGGGCAAGCCCTATGAGATACTTGAATTTCAGCATTCCAAGGTGGCCAAAGGTCAGGCCACAGTAAGGACCAAACTGCGGGATCTTATCACCGGACGAGTGCTTGAAGTGAATTTTCGTTCGGGAGACCGCTTTGAAAGGCCCGATCTTGAAGAAAAAGAAATGCAGTATCTTTACGCCGAAGGCGACCGGTATGTTTTTATGGACATGGAAGAATACGACCAGATTTATCTTGACAAAGATCATCTCGGAGAGGCCTGGAAATACCTGCAGGAAAACATCCTGGTGAAAGTGCTTTACTATAAGGGCAAACCCATCGGGGTGGATCTTCCCATCACGGTAGAACTAAAAGTAGTAGAGACAGAGCCCGGTGTGCGGGGAGATACGGTCTCAGGCGGTTCCAAACCGGCTAAGCTGGAAACCGGGGCGGTGATCAAAGTTCCGCTTTTTATTAACGAAGGTGACGTCATTAAGGTGGATACGCGCACGGGAAGCTACGTGGAACGGGTGGAGTAATGCTTACGCTCAAGAAACTTCAGCAGTTTAAAGAGTATCTTGAAAGTGGCGCCTTTTTTGAAGATTTTGATGAGCGCCCTGAAGACGGCCAGGCAGAAATGTTAGATATGTTAGAGGTGTTATTTGAAATCTGTGAGATCGCAGATCAAAAGCTTACCGAGCACTTTTATCGCCGTTTGAGGGGAGAAGACGAAGAAGCCCAAGCCGGGGAAGAATAAGTGCCATACTATATCAGGGCTCGCACCTATTATCGTTATGCCGAAGAGCAGCTGGCTGCTGCAGAAGAGGCCCTGCCAAAAGAACCGGAGCGGGCCCTCAAACTGGCAAGGGAAGCTATCGAGCGGGCCGTGCGGGCCCTATGGTCTCTCGTGCAAATAGAGGCACCAAAAGAGAAACCCTCTCTCCAAACACTTCTTTCAGAGCTTGATAAGGCCTGTGAACCCTGGCTGGCGCGGGAAATAGAAAAGGCTTACCAAAGGATAGAAGAACTTTCTCAAAACCCTTCGGAGGAGGCCTCTTGTGAAGCTGTAGAGCTTGCTCGTTTCGTAGTGGGAAGGACAAGAGAAGTTCTGGAGCCCATTATAGGCCCGCAGGAAACTCTTTCCAGGCACCGGAAACGCTTTCCTTTTTAGCTCGTTCCCCTAGAGGGGCAAAGATCTTTAACAACGCATTTTTCACAAAGGGGTTTTCGAGCCTTGCAAATCTTTCTTCCGTGTTGTTGAAAAACGTAGGAAATAAAGGCCCAGTCTTCTTGCGGGATAATTTCCATCAGGTCTTTTTCAATCTTATTGGGGTCTTTTTCCTGGGAAAACCCGAGCCTTTTAGCAAGTCTTCTCACATGGGTATCCACCGGAATTCCTTCTACTACTCCGTAGGCATTAGCCAGGACAATGTTGGCGGTCTTGCGGGCTACTCCCGGCAGGCGAAGCATCTCTTCCATGGTGCGGGGAACTTCTCCCCCGAATTCCTCCATGATCATACGAGCGGCCTCTTTAATATATCTGGCTTTTTGTTGATAAAACCCTGTTGGGCGAATATCTTCGGCAAGCTCTTCTAAAGGTGCTTTAGCGTAATCTTTAGCAGTGCGGTATTTCTTGAAGAGTTCTTTTGTGACCTCATTTACCCGTTCGTCCGTACACTGGGCCGAAAGAATGGTGGCTACAAGTAATTCTAAAGGATTGCTAAATTTGAGAGCGATCCTGGCATCAGGATAGGCAGCCTTTAGCCTTTCAAGAATTTTGAGGAGTCTTTCTTTTTCTGCAAGAGATATTTCGCGTTTTTCTTTCTTTTTGCGGGCCAAGTCTTCCTCCTCTCAAAGGAAATGACTTGTCCTCTCCCGTAAAATCATCCTGAGAGCCTCTAGAAGGTCTTTTTCCGGAGCCTGGGAATCTCTTTGCCAGTTTTTGTAAGGCCCGATTTCGAAAGTCTTTTCTGCCACTGGCAGGGCCTTTTCTCTTACAAGACGACTGCTAAGAGTAGGTCTTATGGCTTCTGCCAGAAGAAAAAAAGACATGAGGCGACGGAAGACATTCAAATCATAAGTATCCAGAGTCTTGCCGGCAGCGAGACAGTCTTTACCAGCATAAGTAAGGTGTTTCAGGCGTTCAAGGAGGGGAATTTTTATCTGAGATTGAACCATTTCGTCAAGTTTGGTGTATTCCCAGGCAATATCGGCATATTCTTCCAGGGCAAAGTCCCTCATGATGAGGGTTTCTCGAAACCACTCTGAAAATTTAGTTTTGAGGTAATCTACCAGGGTCATAAAATCGAGCTGAGCCCGATGAAATTTGAGTTCTTCTAAAGGAAGGCCTGCGAGTTCGGCAATCTGGGCGAGATTAAAGGTGCCGGTATAAATGTGGAGTAAGGCAGCAAGATAGTGATAATTTGAAAAAATAATTCTCTTCCCCATGATAGTGGCCCGTGGGGGGCGGTGGTGGTAACGATCGAGGGCTTCCCCTACCCATCTGGCACCCAGAAAGGTCCTTTCCATGATTAAAGAATATCACGAGTCTCAAAAAGGCCAAGAGTTAACGCCAAAATACCAAAAAGCTCCTTACATCTGCCCGCATGGTGACATCTTGGCTTTGTAATTAAGGGTGACAAGGTCGCTCTGCAATAACATCGATATGCTTGAGACTTGACAAGTGGCCTACAATCGAGAACTAATTAAAGCGAGTGGCGGCGTAGCTCAACTGGTGAGAGCATGCGGCTCATATCCGCAAGGTTCGGGGTTCGAGTCCCTGCGCCGCCACCAAAAATTGAGGCGGCGTAGCCAAGCGGTTAAGGCGACGGTCTGCAAAATCGTTATTCCGGGGTTCGAATCCCCGCGCCGCCTCCAACGAAGGTCATGTTTGAACTCACCGTAAGAGACGAATTCGCAGCAGCCCACTTCTTAAGAGATTACCCTGGTGCCTGTGAACGGCCCCATGGGCATAACTGGAAGGTCGAAGTAGTCGTCAGGGGGGAAAAATTAAACGAAATAGGCATCCTTATAGATTTTAAAGACCTCAAGAAAGCCCTTAAGGAAGTCCTTGAAGATCTTGACCACCGGGATCTTAACGAGCATCCGGCCTTTCAAGATAAAAATCCCTCCTCTGAAAACATAGCCCGCTATATTTTCCAAAGACTGGCTTCTAAGTTAGCCCCTTATCCTGTCAAGCTCGTCCGGGTTACCGTTTGCGAAACCGAGCGCTCCTGTGCTTCCTACTTAAACGATATTTAACCTTTTGGTTCCTCTTTCCGAAAAAATGGAAAAAGATTTTATTGTAGGGGGCCCAAAATGGGAAAAATCTGGCAAAAATTGGCTTCTGTCTCGCTAGGGGTAAAAATTGTAGGGTTTTCTCTTTCCGTACTTCTTGTAGTTCTTCTGGTAGCCACTTATAACGCTATCAAAACCGTTAAAGATCAGGAAGATCTTTTGATTCGTTCCGAAGAAAAAGAACTTAAGCAGCTTCAGAAAGGAATGGACAACCTGGCCAGACAATACCTTACCACTGCCCTGGCCATTGCCGAGCAAGAAATTACCAAAGAGGCTCTCCGTAGCCGGAATCGTGAAATACTTATCCCTCATGCCCAAAAGCTCTGGCAGGAAATCAACCAGCACTCTCCTGAAAAGCTAAAAATTCATTATCATGTCCCCCCTGGTTTTTCCTTTTTGAGAATCTGGAAGCTTCAGAAGTTTGGTGACGATCTTCGCAGTTTTCGCCACACCGTGGTTCAGGTCCAGAAGACCGGAAAACCCCTTGCCGGGATAGAGGCTGGGCGTGCCGGGCTTGCCATTCGAGGGATTGCCCCGGTAATTGATAGCGATGGAAAAATCCTGGGCAGTGTGGAAGTATTTAGCAGCATAAACGCTCTTGCCAAAAAGGTTGTCCGCCCCGGGCAAAAAGACGTGGCCATCCTCCGGAAAGAGACCGTCAAAACCTTTGATAAAGATGGTAGCATTCATGTAGGAAATTTTCATTTGATCTACGCAAGCAAAAAGGACCTTTTCAAACCCGTTTTTAAGGAAAATTTTGTCAGGAAGGCTGAAAAGGAAGTTACCCATTTGCGCCTAGGGAACAGGCTTTTCCTCGGGGGACCTATATTTGACTATTCAGGCAAGGTTACCGGGGTTTGGCTTTCGGCCCTTAATCTTTCCGCTTTTGAAAAAGCCCAAAAAGACATTATCTTGAAAAATGTCTTTTATACTGCTATTTTGGCCATTTTGGCGGGCCTTTTAATCCTCTGGCACACCAGGAAAAATATTCTTAATCCCTTAAAAGCCTGTCTGACTACTGTAGAGACAGTAGCAGAAGGGGATTTAAATACGGAAGTAAAAATTAAAAATTGGGATGAAATAGGGAAACTATCCCAGGGGATAAATCATATGATCAAAAATCTCCGAAATCTTGTAAATAACGCCAATCAAGGAGTACGTAATCTTGAAGAGGTAGAAAACAAATTGGTAGGTTCCTCAGAAAAATTACTTGACATCTCTGGAGAAGCCCAAGGCAAAATAGAAATACTTGTCAATTCTAGCCAAGAGAATCGAGAGCGTATAACTCAACTGGCAAGTGCCAACGAAGAAATAACCGTAACTGTCCAAAATGTCAGCCAGAATGTAGGCGACACTGTCACTATGCTTCAGCAGGTAACAGAGCAGGTAGAAAATACCATTGGGGTAATCAGCCAGTTAAATGAACATTTTGTTAAGATTGAAGAAGTAGTCTCCTTCATAAGTAAAATTGCCGATCAGACCAATCTTCTGGCCTTAAACGCCACCATTGAGGCTGCCCGGGCTGGAGAAGCGGGCAAAGGCTTTGCCGTAGTGGCCAATGAAGTCAAGGAACTTGCCAAGCAAACGGCTGAGGCTACGGAAAAAATAGTAAATACCATCCAAAATCTGCGGCAGCTAGTAGAGGGTTCGGTAGAGGCAGTTCACCGGGTAGATGAGTTGATAAACCCTGTACGAGAGCTTGCAGAAAATATGGCCGCCGCTATGGAAGAAACCGCCCACGCCGCTCAAGAGATCAGTCAGCAAAGCCAGGGAGTGTTGAGTAGCACGGAAGACTGTTTTTGTCACCTGGAGGAAATAAAGTTGGTAATAAAAGAAGTTCGCCAGGCTGCCGAATTTTCCAATCAGACTGCTCAGAATTTACGCAGACTCTCCCAGGAACTACAGGAAACCATTGCCAGGTTCAAACTTTAAAGAAAAAAGGCTTGATATTGCTGAAATTTTCGTAAGCCTTCAGGGTGAGGGGGCCCACACCGGGCTCCCCACTTTTTTTGTGCGGTTGGCAGGATGCAATTTGCGCTGCCAGTGGTGCGATACAGTATATGCTCAGAAACCTCTTAACAAATTTTTTTCTCTTTCCGAAATTTTGAAACTCTGGGAACAGAGGGGCTGTCTGCCATTCATTCAGATCACCGGGGGAGAGCCGCTTCTTCAGGAAGCCGTCTATGACCTGATGAAGCAATTTCTGGCCCGAGGGGCAACGGTTTTACTGGAGACCAACGGAAGCTTAAGTCTCAAAAAGGTTCCCGGGAAGGTCGTCAAGATTATGGACATTAAGACCCCTTCTTCCGGGATGGAAAAATACAACAATTATTCCAATCTAGCCTATTTGACCCTTAAGGATCAGGTAAAATTCGTGATTGCTGATCGCAGAGACTACGATTGGGCCAAAGAAACGCTTTTTCGCTATTACCTCCCCTTCTATACCCAGGTGCTGTTTTCACCGGTTTACGGAAGGCTTGACCCCAGGGAACTAGCCAGCTGGATCATAAGAGACCTGCTTCCCGTGCGTTTCCAGATCCAGCTTCATAAGTTTCTCTGGGGAAACCGGCCGGGGGTTTGAGGAAAAAGCCCGGCCCGGGTGATAAAAAGTGCTAACAGGAAAAGCAGAAAAGAAAGGGCCACCAGAAGGTAATTCCGCCCCCAATTTTTAATCATCAGAAGCGCCAAAGCCGAAAGGGTCACCAGGAGCATAAATAGGGCTGGCCATCTCACAAAGGCCCTAAATCTGCCAGCTGAACGCAGCCAGGCCCAGAGGGCAAGAAGGGCAAGGGCTGCCAGGAGCTGGTTTGCCGTTCCCATAAGGGGCCAGATGCTGCGCCAGGTGCCGGTAAAGGCCAGCCCTGCCGCCAGGCCCACACTGACAGCCGTGGCCAGAAAGAGCAAAAGTTTCCGCTGCAAGGGTAAAATTCCTCCCAAAAGTTCTTCCAGCGCGAACCGAGCCACTCTGGTGGCGGTATCAAGGGAGGTAAGGGCAAAGGCGGAGACCGCCAGGGCTGCAAAGGCCATCCCCTTCTCCTTCTGAAGCCCAAGGGCCTCAAGAAAACCTCCCACCCCACTGGCAAAGGCCCCAATAGGGCCGGCTTCTTTCAGAATTTCCCGGTAAGCCGCCCAGGGAAGGACCGCCACCGCCAGCAACGCTACCACCCCCAGAACCGACTCGAGCAACATGCCCCCGTATCCTATGGGGCGCGCATGGGTTTCCTTTGCCAGCTGTTTGGCAGTAGTCCCGGACCCAACCAGGGAGTGAAAACCGGAAATAGCCCCACAGGAAGTAATGACAAAAAGGATGGGAAAGAGGGGGCCCAATTCGTTTGTAAGACCCGTAAAGAGCGGGAGTTTGAGGGACGGGTGTTTGAATACGACACCCAAAAGCCCCGCTCCCAGCAGGGCGTATAAAAGAAAGGCGTTGAGATAGTCGCGGGGCTGGAGCAAAACCCAGACCGGGGTCACCGCCGCTATAAAAACGTAGCCGAAAAGGAGCCATTGCCATAGAGACTGCGAGAGTTTAAGCGGAAAGCGAAAACCCACCCAGATGGCAAAAAGGAGCCCCAGGATACCGAAAGAACTTAAAAGACCAAGGGAAAGACCCCTCCGACGCAAAATTCCGAAGGCCAGGGCCAGGAGCAAAAAGAGGAGAGAGGCCGTGGCCACCGGGGGAGAATGGACAAAAGTCTTGGCCACGATGACATCAAAGGCTGCAATAATCAGAACCAGCGTTACCCAGGCAAAAAGGAGAAAGACCTTCTGGGCCTCCGGTCTGATGTAGCATTTTATGAGCTCACCGATAGAGCGACCTTCATGTTTTACGGAGGCCAGAATCGCTCCCATATCATGAACCCCTCCGGCAAAAATAGCTCCCAACACGAGCCACAAAAGGACACCCAGCCACCCATAAGAAGCCGCCAGAATCGGACCAATGATGGGACCGGCCCCGGCAATAGAAGCAAAATGGTGCCCAAAGAGGACCGGCAAAGGAGTAGGCTCATAATCCAGGCCGTCTCTTAAACGATAAGCCGGAGTTTGCCCGCCTTTAAGCACCCCGAACCAACGTTCAAGCTTTTTACCGTAAACCAAATAACCCACCAGTAGAAGGGAAAAAACTACTCCCAGAAGAATGGCGGCATTCACTTTCAATACCCCCAATAAAGTCTTGTCAATATATGTTCCCGAGATATGGACAGGAGAACATTTCTAAAGATTTCCGGGTTAATGGGTTTATGTGTTTTGGGTCCTCCCATTTCTTTTGCAGGTTCGCAGCCCGCAAGGCCCAAGCTCTTTTTTGATCCGGAGCTTTGCCTGGGCTGTTTGGCCTGTATTACGGCTTGCAAGCGTCCCGAAGAACCTAGGGAAATAGACCGCTTATATTTAACCCCAAAAGAGAAGGGAAGCTACCCGGGGGTCACTCTCAAGTTTCAGCTCAAATATTGCCCTCAATGTGAAAAAGCCCCTTGCGTTTCCGCCTGTCCTCACCAGGCCCTGAAAAAGACTCAGGAAGGCATCATCCGGCTTGATAAGGCCAGATGTCGAGGGGAAGGAAAGTGTGCTTCTGTCTGTCCTTACCAGGCGATTGATGTTGCTTTTGGAAAGGCCTTTAAATGTGATCTCTGCCTAGAAGAATTGGAAAAAGATTGGCTTCCGCGTTGTGTATCGGTTTGTCCTACTGGAGCCTTGAGGCTGGAATTTCCAGGAAGATCTTTTTCCCCAGAAACTACCAGCAAACGATGCGGTAGAGCGCCTGGTCCATACGGTATGTCTGGCCTGTAATACTAGATGCGGTTTAAGAATCCGGGTAAAAGGCCAAAAGATTGAACGCGTGGACGGAAACCCTTACCACCCTTACAACCGGTGCGGAAGAGCAATTCCTTATGATACTCCCCTTGAGAAAAGCCTTGAATTTAGGCCCTCTACCTGTGCTAAACCTCAAATGGATGAAGACTACCTTTATAATCCTTATCGGATCCTAAAGCCCTTAAAGCGTTGCGGTCCAAGGGGCTCAGGGAAGTTTGAACCCATCAGCTGGGAGCAGCTTATCCGGGAGGTGGCTGAAGGGGGAAAGCTTTTTGCCCATCTGGGAGACGATAGCCATTATCCGGGGCTTAAAGAATTTCTCTCCGATGAACCTCTTGATCCCGCTGCTCTCGAGCTCGGGCCCAAAAGAAACCGAATAATATGGCTTACCGGAAGGTCTCAGGCCGGACGCAAGCACTTTATCAAACGTTTTGTTTGCCAGGCGATAGGCTCCATAAATCATCTTCCTCACACTGACATTTGTGGAATCGGTTTTCGAATGGGAAATTATATACTCTCGGATGTAAAGGCCGTGGAATTCAAGGCTGATCCTGAAGCAGCTCGCTATATCTTGGTCTTTGGCTCCAATTTTTTCTCTGCTCTCCAGCCGGGGCCCAACGCCTATGCTGCTAGACTGCATCAAAGGGTCAAAAATGGAGAACTCAAATATGTCATTGTTGATCCCCGCGGGCATGAGGCCCTTGCGCACGCCCATCGTTGGCTTCCGGTTTGTCCGGGCCGAGATGGGGCGCTGGCGATGGGCCTCATACGGGTATTGCTGGAAGAGGAACAGTTTGACAAAGCATTTTTAGAGAGACCCAATCCGGATATCGCCCGTGAAAAAGGCTTCAATACCTTTGCCAATGCCTGCCACCTGGTAATTCTTGCTCCTGAATCAGAGGCCGGACGCTTCTTGACTACCAAAGATCTCGGGGTTGAAGGGGAAGATTTCGTTGTCATTGAGGATGGAAAACCCCTTCCTGCCGGCAAGGCCTCCAAAGGAACCTTGGACTGGGAAGGAGAAATTTCGAGTGTCAAAGTCAAGACGGCTTTCCGTCTCATGAAAGAAGAGATCTTTTCTCATCCCCTGAGTTTTTATGCCCGAGAAGCTGGAATTCCGGAAGAGACCATCAGAGAAGTGGCGCGAGAATTTGCCGCCCATGCCCCTTATGCCGTGGCCTTTGCCTACCACGGTGGGGGGAATTATGTGGGCGGGGCTTACGCCAGCTATGCTATCGCCCTTCTAAACGCCCTTTTCGGAAACATCAATCGCCGAGGAGGCTATTTGCCCCCAGGAGGTGGTATCCTGGCAAAGGGGAATTTACGACCTCAAGAATTTCCCACAAGCCCGAAAGCCTCGCGGAGTCCCTATCTCCAGAGAAAAAGTCCCTTACGAAATAAGCAGCTAGTTCAAAAACCGCGGATATCCGGCCAAATTGCCCTGGTTTCCTTTCACCAAAGGAGGGCTTACCGTATTTGCTCTGGCGGGCATTGATCAAAAATATCCCTATCAGGCAGGGATCCTCTTTACTTCTTTAAAAAAAGGCCATTCCCGGAAGGGACGGAAAGATTTATCCTCTCCTGCGAGCCGAAGACTATTTCTTACGAGCCATGGCTAATCTTGCGGAAAATGCTTCTTTGAAAAGGGCCTCGTTGACGGAAAAAGAATTTGTAGAAAAAAATTATCCCCTTGCCAAATACCGTAAGATCCTTCCGGAAAAAGAATGGGAAAAGGTGGCTACTCTCCTTGCCCGGGGAGGAGTCTTTAGACCCTGGTCTGAGGCCTTTGATCCTCAAGGGAATCTGAAAAAAGGCATTCCCAAGATCCATTTCTGGAACGAAAGACTGGCCCGAAGCAGAAACCCCTTGAACGGAAAACCTTTCCATGGCACGGTCAAGTATGTTGTAGCCCAGGAAGCCTTTGGAGGGCTGATCGAAGAATTGGACCAGGATTTTCCCCTGGTTTTGATAACCCACAAACACGCTCTTCATACCCAATCCCGTACTATTTGTTACGAAAAGGCCTTACATCTCCTTCCACAGCCCCCTCTTGTAATTAATCCCAGAGACGCTCATCAACTGGGGCTTAAGGAAGGGGAGATGGTCATCATTTCTTCCCGAAGCTGGCCCGAAGGATTAACGGTACGCGTAACCATCAGTGAACGAGTTAGGCCTGGCTGTGTAGCCATTTCTCACCATTATGGCCATACCCAACACGGAGCCAGAAGCCTTGTAGTTCGGCAGGGTGAAGAGGTCTTTTTGGGAGGAAAGCGGGTCATGGCCGGTGAAAAGCTTATTCCCAATCTGCGTCGGGCAGCTGGGCCAGCGGTAAATAGCCTTAGTCGGCTTGATGAAAGCCTTTATTCTTTACCACTTGTGGATCTGGTGGGAGGAATTCCGGACTTTAGCAGCACGCGTATTAAGATTCACAAATATACTTGAAGGATCAATTATCTTGGTCGGAGACCAAAATAGCGGAATTAGGGACTGTGCTGGAGGTATAGGTGCGGCGAGCGCTCTTTATTCTTTTGATTTTACCGATTTTTCTCCTGGGAGGAAAAATCCCTTCTCTTCAGGCTGCTGATTATCTTCTTAAAGCCGAAATTCTGGTAAAACCTTCGGAAGCCCGACAGGTAGAGATATGGATTCCTCTCCCCTTAGAGGATGAAAGTCAAAAAATCCTCGCCCTTAAAATTGAAGCCCCAGGCCCTTTTCTAATAGAAAAGGAAGAGGAATATGGAAATAGATTTCTTTACCTTATTATTTCTGGAAGAGGAGCCCGCCTTTCCTACCAGGCCCTTATAAGGCGAAAAGAATTTCAACCCTCCCTAGCTTCACCTCCAAGCCCGCGTCTTCTGTTGCCGGATCGCCTGGTCCCCCTAAAACCTTTTAGTAAGCTAGCAGCAGAGCTTGCTTCCGCAAAAAAGAACCCTTTGGAAAAACTAAAAGCTTTTTATGACTATGTGGTAGAAAACCTGCGCTACGATAAAAGCGGAAAGGGATGGGGCCGAGGAGATGCCCTCTTTGCCTGTAGCGCCAAAAGAGGAAACTGCACCGATTTTCACAGCCTTCTCATGGCATTGGCCCGTGGAACAGGTATTCCTGTTTTCTTTGAGATAGGGCTTCCAATCCCCCCGAAAGGAGGAAAAATCAAAGGCTACCATTGCTGGCTTAAAGCTTACGTGAGAGGAAAGGTCTTAGGCCTTGATGCCTCTGAAGCCTCCAAACACCCGGAGAAAAAGGCCTATTTTTTCGGGCACCTGGACGAAAAGCGTATCCTCCTGGCAAGAGGGAGAGATATATTGCTTGCTCCCCCTCAGCACGGACCGCGATTGAATTTTATTTATCAGGCCTATGCGGAAGCCGATCTAAAACCGGCTCCAGAGCTGGTAAAAACCACCTACTCTGTGAAAATAATCAAAAAATAAATCTCTCTTACCCAAAAAGTAAACTGAGATCATAGCTTTCTCACTCTCCACCCGCATATACAATAAATGGGGGCCTCAAAATAAAAAAGCCGGGCTTAAAAGCCCGGCTTTCTCTCTCCCAAATGGGGCCCCTTTTAGAAGGCAAGCTCGATGGAAAGATAAAAGTTATACATGTGATCGATGGGCTGGAACATGGTAACGCTGTCTCGGTCGTCAAGCTCGGAGCGGATTTGATATGGCTTTCCAAGCCAGACACCGCTTCCAGTGTAATTAAACCAGTAATACTGGAAGCCCACGCGCAGGAAGGCCCGTGCATAGTCGTTTAGGAGCTCTCCGGTGGGGAGATCCTGGATCCAGTAAATTTCTCCTACGTGGCCGCGGGTAGCAAGCTTGTTGAAATAGGCATCATCGGTAGCCACCATAAAGGGCATCCACCATTTGGAACCGTAGTTATATTCGAATCCCACTTTGGCTCCAGCAATCCAGGGAAGCGGTATCCGGGTGCCCACATAAACAGCCCAGCCCGTATGGGTGTCAAGGTCGTCTTTATCAGAGGGGCTCCAAACCGGATTTGGATTTCCAAGCGTGAGATAAGGGCCTGCTAGGAGGCTGTAGTACATGTAAAGATAATTGCCATTGTGATCAATGGGCATCCCCATATAACCCCACTCGTCAGGATCTGTAACGGAGAGGCCAAAAGAGACAAAGTAATCTACATCGGAAAGGTCAAGGAAAGGAAGATCTATCTTGTGCTGCCAGGTAGCACCAATCTCATAGATGTCGCCCAAATTGTGCTGGGTGGTGACACTGAAGGGCATCCAGGAGTTGAAGACCGGATTAAACATGTACCACTGACCATCCGGAAAATCCATCACCCCTTCGGCCTTGAAGGCCTGGACGATTAAGAGCATGTTCCGATCCGGATCATCAATTACGTCCCAGGCAAAGCCATAAAAATCAATATCATCTTTGGCGCGATCGATGGGGCGCTTAAAACCAGACTCAAAGCCTCGCCCATAACAGAAGCGGATCCTTCCCGGCCAAGGCCAGGAATACTGAAAACCTATAGTAGCCCCATCGAAGGGGACGTCGATATTGATCCCGGCCGGGGTGGCATCGCGTTTATCCAAACCTTCACGTAGCTGTGTAGGAGCACCGTGAGTGGTAGGACGGCGACCAAAGGAGATCCAGATGGGAAGATCTGCAATATTGGCCCAATTAAAATAGGCCCGATCTACATAAAGGGCATCATCACTTGGACGCACCCCTAGAGTGAAATTATTGGTGCTCGGAGGGAAAAGCCCAGGAGCAACATAATCGTTTGTCATGCCCCAGATTTTGTAATAGGTAATACGGGCCTTGACGACCGTATTCTCCGTGGGCTTGACCTTAAAATTGAGACGCATACGATTGGTCCAGAGGGTATCGTTTTCACGATGGCCGGAACGAGCTGTCCGGGCAAGCTTTTCAAGATTGTCATTGCTTACCGGCATATTTACTCCGAGCACCTCCCCTACACTCATGCCCGTCATGGTCTGCTGTAAGGAAGATGGAAGGTTCTGAAACCCTTGGGCCATCCCCATAGCCAGACGCTGAAGATCAGGGGGAAGCATGGGGATCATGGAGGGAAGATTCACCATCAAAGCACCCACATTGTCATCCCCATTAATGGCACCAGGCATAAGATTATTCACCCCGGTAACCAGCTGACCAAAAGTGTTGACCATGGTAACAAAAGTCGGAATATAGCTAAACATGTATTTATTTTGGGGAACATAGGCCCTGGTAGAATCCATGCGGGTCCTGATGTCTCCCCAGATCTTAAATTTGCCCATATTGTTTTTGACCTCTTCGAGGAACTCACCCGTCTCCTCCACTGCTTCGGCCTGCTCTTCTTGGGCTTCCTTTACTTCGGCAAGCTGCTTTTTTAGAGCCTCAAGTTCCTTGGATAGTTCTTCGATCCGCTTGAGAAGTTCTTCCGTGGAAGGCTTTGCTGCCTGAACCGAAAAAGGCACCATTAACAAAAAAGACAATAAAAGCACCAAAACCCGCCTCATAAAGACCTCCTTTGGCCATATTTGATCAATTTTCTAGGTGATACATTCTGAGGTTATATATGGGAAGAAATTCACTGTCAATAAAAAATTTTGATCAAATAAAAAAGGCGGCCTTCAGGCCGCCTTTTTAGCCGGAAAAAGAGTTCTTTTAGAAGGAATAGCTCACGCCAACCGTTACGCGATACATATCATCGGCATCATTTTCGCGACCATCAGTAGCGCGGGCCGCAAAGACATCCATCGCATCATCGGTGAAGAGATAGCCAGCAGCAAAGTTGACCTTGAAGTTCTTGTAAAGCTCGTAATCAGCATAGACGTCCACTTCCCAGCCGATGCTGTCATCGCTATCTCCACCATACTCAACATCCTCATCAAGCTGCATATAGTTGACCGCCGCCGCTACATTGAGCTTCGGGGTGGCCTGGTAATCTACCCGGAAACGATACATAAAGAAACCATACTGAGGATCGAGATAAGGGTTACCACTGGCATACCAGCCATCATCAAAGGTGGCGTCTTCAAAGAGGATGATGCTGCCGTAGGTGTGAGTAACGATGGTGTTGTAGTATTCAATGTCTCCATCGTTATCGTCATCTCCGCTGGCATACCAGAAGGTGAAGGAGGTCTTGAGCTGATCCGTCCATTGATAACCAGCTGTGCCATGGAAGAACCAGGCATCAAGATCATCCTGCCCCGGGAGATCGCTGTCACCACCCATATAGATGAGATCAAGGTCGAAAAGGATACCCTTGTAACCGGCAAAATTTACCTCCGCCCCAACCCACCAGGGCTGAATGTGATTCTGAGCTTCATTGGCATAGACAAAGAAGGCTCCCACATCAAAGGTATCTACCTTAAGAAGCTCTTTGAGCTCAAAGTCCACCTTGGCAAACCAGTAATCGTTATCATTGGTGTCATTACGATCGATACTATCTGCATCGCGGGCCCAACCGATCTGATAATCCACCTTGGTCTCGCCAACAGTGAAAGAACCGTAGTTCTTGATACCGGCTGCGGTTTCGTGCCAGAGCCATTCGTTGATATCAATCTGCTGAAGACCTACCGTGAGGCGGTTTTCAGAGCAGAAGTAAGGGAGCTGGAAATCAAGATACATCAAACGGACCTCGATGTCGTCTTCGTCGTTGGCAAAGGCCATTCCGTCTCCAGCCCCACTCGTATCTTCACCAAAGCGCTTGGTGCCGTATTCCATCGACCACACACCCTTGACGTTTCCGTCGTCACTTGAAGCCACCGTCCAGAGACGGAACTGGAGCTCGGCCCAGGTGTCATCAAGATCCTGCTTACCGATCTCATCTACCGGAGCAAATTCATTCCAATCAACATCCCCTTCCTTTCCTACCATGCCCAAAGTGTTGGTAGTCTGAATCTTGGTGCCGTACTCGCCGTGAAACTCAAGCTGGAAGGCCGAAGCCGCCATTGCCCAGGCAAAGACTACCGCCATTACCAAGGCTACCAAAATACTTTTCCTCATCGTTCTTACCTCCTCCTTTAGATTTTCTTTTTCTGTCATCGTTTAAACTCCACAGAAACTTTAAGCTTTAGCTTAACTTCTGTCTAGCAGAATCCCAAAAATTTTTTAGGCCTTAAAAACGGAATTTTAGGAAGAAAAATATTATTGATTCCCAAAATCAACTTCTTTCTATTTATTTCATACAAAAATAAAGGCGGCTCTCTCTTAAGAAAGCCGCCTTAAAGAAATTTCAAGCCAAAATACTTATACGCAACCCGTGGGCTTGGGAAGACCAGCCATCTTACAGGCACCCTTACCAGGGCCAGACGGAAAAAGCTGATAGATCTTCTTGAGAGGATAACCCGTAACCTTGGAAAGAACACGCACCATAGGAGCAACGCCGTTTTTCTTGTAGTAATCCTGAAGAACCTTAATCACCTTCCAATGCTCGTCGGTGAGCTCCTCGATACCCTCAAGCTGCTTCACATACTCAACCCACTCCATGCACCAGGCATCAAGACCACCCAAAAGAAACCCGTCCTCATCGACCTCAAACTTCTTCCCTTTGTACTCTACTACCGGCATAACGCCCTCCTTAATCCAAAATTGTCTTTATGCGCTAGTTACTATAGGGAAAAACTCTTGTCAAGCAAGGCTAAATACCCGCAAAATCCGGGTAAAGGATGGAATCAGCCAGGCTTTTGGAAGCTTTTTTATAAAATTCTTCACAACTACAACTCCTCAGCGCTTTTATTCTCTTATCTCCTCTCCCCAGAGTAGGGCCAGAAGTGGCCAGTGGGTCTTATCAAGGCGTGTAAAGCCGAAAGCTTTCACCAATCTTAAGGCTTCTTCGAATTCCTCTCTGGTGAGAGGTCGATCAAGAGGCGGGTATTTGAAGGCTTCTCCCTCCGGATGATAATGACCCATCAAATTGATATAGATCTCCTGAGAAAGCTCTTTCTTAACGAACTCAAAGATCTCTTTCGTGCCGGCAATTCCGCCAGGCAAAACCAGATGTCTCAAAATAAGGCCTTTTCGGGCAAGCCCCTTCTCGTCACAAACAAGATTTCCCACCTGGCGATACATCTCTTTGAGAGCTGCTTGCGCCACTTCGGGATAATCCCTGGCTTCCAGAATTTTGGCCGCCACCTCTTCATCCCAGACCTTGAAATCCGCAAGATAAATATCCACTATGCCCTCTAAGGCTTTTAATGTTTCCAGGGCCTCATAACTTCCGGTATTGTAAACGATAGGCAAATCAAGCCCTCGAGAAATCGCTATCTCAAGGGCCTCAAGTATTTGCCGTATTTGATGGGTAGGGCTTACGAGATTGATGTTGTGGCAGCCGGAATTTTTAAGTTCAAGCATGATCTCGGCAAGTCTCTCGGGGGAGACTTCCTCTCCAGCCCCCAGGCGACTGATCTCGTAAGTCTGGCAGAAGACACAGGCCAGATTGCAGCCAGAGAAAAAAATAGCCCCTGACCCACCCTCCCCTACCAGACAGGCCTCTTCTCCGAAATGGGCTTCGTAGCCTGCTACTTTAGGGCGCCAGGAAACCTGGCAAAAACCAGGCTTCCGGTTGCGATCCACCCCGCACTTGCGCGGGCAAAGCTTACAGTTTTTTTCGTGCTGGCGACAAAGATGAAGGGCCTTTTCGAGAGGGGATAATTTATCTTTCAGAGTTTTTTCTTCCCCTTCATATATTCTTCAAAGTGAGGATAAAGGCGACGATAGGTAGCCACGATGTGTTCCGGAACCACCCTTACCTCGGCAAAGACCGTCATGAAGTTTACGTCTCCCTCCCAGCGGGGAACGATCTGGATATGAAGATGCTCCGGGATACCGGCCCCGGCCACCTTGCCAAGATTTATGCCCACGTTAAAACCATCAGGCTTCATTACCTCCCGCAAAATACGGATACAGGTGCGGGTGGTGAGCATGAGGGCGGCCAGCTCGTCCTCGTTGAGGTCGTCAAGTTCGGGAACATGCCTTCGAGGCGATACCAGGAGGTGACCGGTATTGTAGGGAAATTTGTTCATAATCACGATTGTCTTTTCGTCAACGTAAAGAATGAGCCTTTCCTCGTCAGGAAGCTTTATTTCCGGAGGGCAAAAAGGACAGCCGGGATCTTTCTTCCCTAACACATATTCCATGCGCCAGGGTGCCCAGAGAACTTTCATGAGCCCTTCTCTCCGTTTAAGATCAATTCCGGTGGCAGAAAAACTTCTACCTCAGTGCCCCCAGATTCTGCTTGTCTCAAGGTGAGAGCCCCTCCATGCATCTCTACAATCTTTTTGGCCACCGAAAGCCCAAGCCCCGAACCATAAGTCTTAGTAGTAAAAAAGGGCTCGGTAACTTTTTTGAGATAAAGTTTAGGAATTCCTATTCCAGAATCAATAATTTGAATTTTAATACCATCGTTTACACAAATAAAAATCTTTAGACTCCCCCCTTCAGGCATAGCTTCAATAGCATTTTTGATGAGGTGGATAAAGACGAGCTGCATCTCTTCCGGATCGACATTGACTATAGGATCCCGCCCTCTGGTTTCAAAAGAGACATGGATACCGTATTCTTTGAAAGAACTCAAAAACAAAGTGAGGGCTGTTTGCACTAAACGGTAAAGACGAACGGGCTGCTTTTCCAGCTTGATAGGGCGCACGAATTCAAAAAGATCTTCAAGCACCCTTTCCAGCCGCTCAGCCTCCCGCACCATGGTTCTCAGATAGGCCTGAAGCTCAGGGGGAATATCTTTTTTCAGCAAAAGCTTTGAAAGCCCACCGAGGGCCGAAATGGGATTCCTTATTTCATGGAAAATTTTTGAAGAAAGTTCTCCCACTGCTGATAGTCTTTCTGCCTCTACCAGGAGATTCTTTTGCCGCTGCAATTCCTGAGAGGTCTTGATCTTTTGAATGCTCATGCTCGCCAGAATAGCCATCGTTTCCAGAAAACAGAGTTCTTCGTCTTCGATGGGTTCTCTAGTTACAAAATTATCAGCCAGAACAAGAGCATAAGTCCCAGAATATCCTCCCAAAACAGCCACAGCTAGTTCATCGGTTTTCAACGTCTCAAAAAAGGAGGTTAAATCTTCATATTCCCCTCTTTGCAGCAAAAAGGCCCTCTGATTCTCAAAAAGATCTTTCTCAAGGGTAGAACCAACGGGGGGTACTAATATCAGGTCTTTTACTATATCTTTTAAACCCTGTGGCGGATTTTTTAAGGATAAGCGGGCCTCTTTTATCATTTCTTCAAAGGAGGGGTTACGAATCTTAAGGTCCTCCCAGATTTCAGCCGCTTCTTCTGGAGAAGAAGGCCCAAGACCCGCCACAGCGCAAAAAAGATCCCGCTTCTCGTCTTTTTTGAGAATGAAAGCCCGGTTAAAACCAAGGCCTTCGGCAGCGGTAATTGCTACCAACAAGACCGCCCAGAGATCTTCTTCATCTTCGGCCTGCAGGAGATGAGTGGCAAAATTAAGAGAAAGATTGAGAAAATCCTTCACCCGACACTGCTGGTGGGAACAACTCCGAGCTTCAAGATTTAAGGAGGACACTTCTTTCATGAAAGTTTCTGATAACCAGCTTCTATTAATAAAATCGGCCATTTTATTAAAAACCTCAGCTCATAATCCAAAAGGAACTTAGCACAGATTACAAAAGAGGCAAAAATTAAAACAAAAGATATTGAGCTGTTATCTTCTTAGAAAACGCCTGAGCTTTAAAGAGACCATTCCCTCGGGGCAAAAAATTAAAATAAGCATCAAAATGGCCCCGTAAAAGATATCTTTATATTCCTCAAAAAAAGACAACACCTGGGGAAGCGGGGTCAAGAAGAAAGAACCTAAAAGGGCTCCCCAAAGACTTCCAGCCCCTCCCACAAGAACCATGGTTACCACTTCAACAGAATAAAAAATATCAAAACTTTTGGGACTGATAAAAGTCAGATAATGGGCGTATAAGGCCCCGGCCAGCGCCGCCAAAAAGGCACTGAAGGTAAAGGTGGCCACTTTGTAGCGTAAAACCGGGATCCCCAGAGCCCGGACAGCCTGCTCACTGGCCTTTATGGCCTTAAGTTCCCGGCCAATCCTTCCCGAAAGAAGCCTCAAAAGCCCCCAGAAAAAGAAGAGGGCCACCGCCCAGATGAGATAAAAATTACGTCGATCGCTATCAAAACAGTAGGAAAAAATACAATAAGGGGTTATCCCCGGAAGGCCTGAAACGCCTCCCGTTATCTCTTCCATCTCCACCAGCAGGAAGTAAACGATTAGATTGACCGCCAGGGTTGCCATCACCAGGTAATGACCTCTGAGACGAAGGATAAAAAAGCCCAAAAACCAGGCCCCAAGGGTGGTAAATACTAAAGCCAGAAAAGTGGCCAGCCACGGATCCCACCCGGTATAGATACTGAGCAGGGCCGAACCGTAAGCCCCAAAGGCATAGAAAGCCCCGTGGCCCAGAGAAATCTGCCCCGCATAGCCGATAAAAACGGAAAGCCCCATTGTAACCAGGAAATAAAGCCCCACGAAAGCAAGGACATTCAAATAATAGGGATTGTGGACGACAAAAGGGATCAATAAGATAAAGAGCGTAAAGAACCAGAAGGCCTTCATAATCTTTCTTCGGTCTCTCTCCCCAGGAGCCCCTGAGGTCTCACGAGTAAAACCAGGAGCAAAATCCCATAGGCAATGATGTTTTTATAGGAAGATACGAGATAGGCTCCGATTCCTTCCAGAAGCCCTAATAAAAACCCCCCTAAAAGGGCTCCGCCAAAGCTGCCGTAACCACCAAGCACCGCCGCGGCAAAACCTTTAAGCCCGATATGAACACCACTTTCAAAAGAAAGGGGCCAAACCGGCCCCACCAGGACTCCAGCAAGCCCGCCAAGGGCCCCGGCCAGAGCAAAGCTTCCCGCCACCACCCAGGGAACCGGGATCCCCATAAGGGCTGCAGCCTCCCTATCAGCAGCCACCGCCCGCATGGCCTTGCCCCACATGGTATAGCGAAAGAAAAAGTGCAAAAGAGCAAAAGCAAGGACCGCAACACCAATGATCCACAAATACTGAGGATCCATCCTAAAAGGCCCCAGAGTTATCTCAGAGCCTTGCTCTACAGGGGGAAGGATAAGGGGCCTTTTACCCCAGATCTCTTTAATAAGCCCTCTTAAAAAAATAGAGGCCCCCACGGTGATAAAGACCAGAAGAAGCACTTCTTTGCTCCGTGCACGAGACAAAATGCCCCTTTCCAGAAAAAGACCCACCAGGGAAGAGACTAAAACGGCCCCTAAAAAGCCCACCCAGTAGGGCATCCCCCAGGAGACCAGAAGGGTGTAAGCCACAAAGGCTCCGATTACCAGAAAATCTCCCTGGGCAAAGTTGACGATCCCGGTGGCATTATGGACCACCCCAAAACCAAGGGCTATGAGGGCATAAACTGCACCCGCTGAAAGCCCGGCCAGGAGAAACTGGGCCAGAATCAGAAAATCCATGGCGGGGAAATATCTAATCGGAAGGAGAAGAGGAGTAAACCTTCCAGATTAATTCTTCAAGTGGCCGCTTGGGAACATGATGCACACCGTTTTGATCGCGCCAGTAACGAATATCTCCTCCAGGAGGAATATCTTCTACCACCACTTTTTCTTTTGGGAGGCCCAAAGCAATAACGTGCAGGATCTCAAACCTTTCGGGGATCTTCAGTTCCCGGCGCAGTTCATCTCTATCAACGGAACCGATAATACACCCTCCGAGCCCCTTTTCTACTGCTCCTAAGAGGATATTCTGGGTGGCGATCCCGGCATCCACCCCAAAGACCTGAGCAATATCTTTGTCTCCCAGAACAATAATGTAGGCACTCGGCCTTTCACCTTCAGCCGGGCCCGGCCAGTCCTTGAGATAAGCAGCCCAGTGAAGATAGGGAAAAATCCTGGCATTACTCCGGGGATCGTTGGAAAGAATGTATTTTAAGGGTTGAAGATTGCCAGCTGAGGCCGAAAGCCTGGCCAGGCTTATGAGCTCTTCAAGGATCTTGAGGGGAATGAAAAAATCTTCCTCAAAACGCCGATAACTTCGACATCTTTTCACCAGTTCATAAAGGGACATCTTTTTTCACTCCTCATCAGAAGAAATCATGGTAACAAGGGTATCTCGTAATTCTTTCAAAGTGAAGGGTTTATAAAGAATCTTTTCTACCCCACACTTCTCCAGAAATTTTTTATCTTCCTCGCTGAGATAACCTGTAATAACAATCGTTTTGAAGGCCGAATTTTTTTCCTTTAAGTGTTTAACAAGTTCCTTTCCCGAAATACCTGGCAAATTCAAATCCACAAGGAGAAGAACCGGATCAAGGCCTTTTTCTATCTCGGAAAGGGCCTCTTCCCCAGAAGGATAATATTGCACTTCAAATCCCCAACTCTTGAGAAAAAAAACCAAAGAATTGCCAATTTCTTGCTCGTCTTCTACTACTAGAACAGTTCTCCCCTCCATTCTTACTGGAGCTAAGGTTGATAAAAATTCTTGCAGCTCATCAGGCTTAAAATTAGTGAGGAGGGGAAGATAAATATCAAAAGTAGTGCCTTTTCCTAACACGGATTTTACTGCAATAATCCCCCCTGCCCCTTCTACCATTCTCTGGGTTACAGAGAGTCCCAACCCGCTTCCAGCATTATTTAACTTTTGCCTAGCAAATGACAAAAAAGAACTTGAGGTTTTAGTGGTAAAATAAGGTTCAAATATTTTCGGCAACATTTCAGAGGAAATACCCGGGCCAGTATCTTCCACTACTAGACAGGCAAAAGGGCCTTTCAAGATTTTTTTTCTCCCCGGGATAAAACCTCCGGGCCTTTCATTTTGAAACTCCTTCCAGAAAGTACGAAAGGACAAAGTGCCACTTTCCCCCATTGCTTGAATGGCATTGAGGGCAAGATTTAAAATAATCTGAGCTAATTGTCCCTTGGCGAGGGGAACATAGAGGGCCGAATTGATTAGCTCAATATGGAGATTAATCCCTCGAGGGATAGTCTCCCTCAAAAAGGCCAGGGCCTCTTTTACCTGCTGATTTAACTCACAGGTTCCTGTCTCAAAAGAAGAGGGTCTGGTAGTATCAATTACTTGACGTACCACCTGAGCGGCCCGATCACAAAGGCTCAAAATATCCTTTAAAGTAGATTCGTGGGATTTCCCGATTCTATCGAGGAGAAGTTCTCCTTTTAGACGGATAGCCGCCAAAATGTTGTTGAAGTCGTGAGCAATCCCCGCTGAAAGGGTGGCGATGGCTTCCATCCTTTGCATCTGAATTAGCTGGTTCTGAAATTCTCTCTCTTTGGTAAGATCCTGAACGAAAAAGACGTAACCATTTATATCCTGAGAATTCTCTTCACTCGAGAAAGCTCGTACTTTAAGGCTTAAGACCTTATCCTCCGGTCCCAGTTTGGTCTCACTCTGGAAGACATCTTCCTGACGGATTACTTTTTTGATCCGCTCCCAGTCTGCACTGCCCAGAAGAAGCTTTAAAAGCCCGACAAAATTTTTTTCAGGAGAAAGAGAAAAAAACTCTTCGGCCCTGGGATTGGCAAAAATGGGGTTAAAATCCTCATCTGTTACCACTATTCCCTGATCGGTGGCCTGCTCCACCACCAGTTCAAGGATATTTTGTATTTTTACGAGATTCTTACTTATTTCCTCAAGCTCTCTGGTCTTCTGATGCAGGAGCTCTTGCCCCCGATAAAGGGCTTGCTCTTTTAGTTCCCGCTCCACCACAAAAAGGTAGTATTCAGCCCTTTCGGCGGCCGGTAAAACGCTTTTGGCCCCGTGCAGGACATAAGAGAAGGGATCTTCCTTTAAGACACCCTGTTGCAAGACAAAAAGCGAGAGATAAGGAGCAGTCTGTTTGAGGAGCAAAACGTCTTCAGGTAGAAAACTTGAGGAAATAAGACCAAGAGAAAACTCTCTTTCTTTTAATGCATTTACGGCCTCTTTAAGGCTAAAAAACCGGATTAAGGAAAAACCGGCCTGCTGAAATACTTCTACCAAAGAACCAAAATCATTTTCTTTAGGGGCCAAGAGAACAATCCTATAGGCCTCCTTTTCTTTAGGAGAAAGAGCCTCCCCTTCTAAAATTCCTTTCACCTTCGCCAGAAGCTCTTCTGAAGGGCAGGGGTAGCGTAGATATCCTTCAACCCCCAGAGTGCGCAAGATCTCCTCCACCTCTCCAAATTCGAGGTAAGAGGAAATAATAAGAACCGGCACTTTAAGCCGCTTCTCCAGAAGGAAGCGACACAATTGCCAGCCATCTACCTCAGGCATATAAAGATCCGTTATAAGGAGCGAAGGAATAAAACCCGTGGAGAGCAGTCTGATGGCCTCCGCCCCGTCTTCCGCCTCTTTTACCCGGAACCCCTCTTTGCGAAGAAGAGAAGCAATCCGAAAACGCTGGACGGGTTCATCATTGACCAGTAAGATGGTGCTCGTTCTGGTTGCAACCATAAAATTTTTAGATTAATTCTAACCTAAGTTTAATTAATGATCACGAGGTGCCTATGACAAGCTCTCTTCTCCTTAGCATAACCACTTTTATTTACCTCGCAGCTTCTATCTTTTACCTGCTACACTGGATCTTCCGCTGGAAAAAATTGGGCCCCCTGGCGACGGCTACCTGTGCCGGAGGGCTTGTCCTCCACACCATCGGCTTTTTTATGCGCTGGTGGGAATCCTACCAGCTGGGCTATGGTCGTATCCCCCTTACCAATCTCTATGAATCTCTTATCTTTTTCGGCTGGACGACGATTGCAGTTTATCTTTATCTGGAATATAAGACCAAAAATCGCGTCATAGGCGTTTTCACCACCCCCTTTGCCTTTCTGGCAATGGCTTACGCCTCCTTTTCCACCACCCAGGAGATACAGCCCTTAATCCCAGCTCTTCAAAGTAACTGGCTTACCGTGCACGTGATTACCTGTTTTCTGGGGTACGCGGCCTTCGCCATCTCCTGCGGCCTGGGGATCATGTATCTTTTTCACAAAAAGGTCCAGAACAACACGGGAATCTGGGCCCATATTCCGGATCTCAAGGCCCTTGACGAACTTATTTATAAAACCATCCTTTTTGGCTTTTTCTGGCTCACCGTGGGTATCATTACCGGTGCCGTATGGGCCGAACAGGCCTGGGGCTCTTACTGGAGCTGGGATCCTAAAGAGACCTGGTCTCTTATCACCTGGTTTGTTTACGCCACCGCGATCCATGCCCGTTTGATGCGAGGGTGGTCGGGCACCAAGATCGCCTTTTTCTCCATCATTGGTTTTGTCTCCGTCCTTTTCACCTACTTCGGAGTCAACTTCCTGCTTTCAGGGCTTCACAGCTACGGTGCCGGTTAAAATTTACTGCCCCGCTCCTCCCGACCCCCTCTGGGCAGAACAAAATCTTGAAAGACTCCGGGAAGCACACCCGAATTTCCCCTTTGCTCTCCTGACTGATTCCAGCCTTAAGCGCTTACAAAAACTCCTGGGCTTCTCCCCTTACGCCACCAATCTCCTCCTGCGAGGGGAAGATCTTTTAAGACTCTTTCTCAAAGAGCCATTTCCTTCTCCGCTGGGCCCCTTAACCCTCTGGAAAAATTATTTGAGGGAAGCCCGGGCTTTTAGAGAATGGAAAGATTTTGCCCTCTGGCTCCGCCGGATCAAACAGCAGGAAATACTTAAAATCCTGGTAAAGGACCTTGAGGGAGAAAATTTTGCCCGCACCGCATATCGGCTTTCTAAGCTGGCAGATTTTTTCTTACGGGCCACCCTTAACTGGCTCACCTCGCACCGGTTTTCCCCGGATCTAAAGAAGCGCTTTTTGATCCTTGGGATGGGAAAGCTTGGGGGAAGAGAGCTCAATTACAGCTCCGACATAGATCTCGTTTATTTTTATCAGGGAAGCATCTCAGAGAAAGAAAGTTTTATTTCTCTCGCACGCGAAATCACCCGCTTGCTAGATCAGCTCCTCGAAGGAGAGAGGCTTTTTCGGGTAGATTTGAGGTTGCGTCCGGGAGGAAAGGACGGAGAACTGGTCTATTCTCTTAAAGCCGGCCTTTCTTATTACTTTTACCAATCCCATCCCTTTGAAAGGCTGGCCCTGGTAAAAGCCAGGCCCGTAGCAGGAAACCTGAAGCTTGGCAAAAGTTTTCTAAAGGCCCTGCGCCCGGCAATTTATCCCCGTTTTCTGGACTACACCTACCTTGAACACCTAAAAGACCTGAAGGAGCGCCTTAAAAAAGAGGCCTTCAAAAAAGGGGCAGAAAGGGATCTCAAGATTGGTCCTGGTGGCATCCGGGAGGTGGAATTTTTCTGCCAGGCCCTGCAGATGATTTACGGGGGGAAGGAGCCAGGCCTTCGCACCAGGAACACCCTCTGGGCCCTTAAAAAACTTTCTCGTCTGGGGCTTCTTCCGGCCGAAGAAGCCTCGTTTCTTGAGGAAGCCTATGTCTTGTTAAGGACGGTAGAACATCGCCTCCAGACTGTCCATTTTCGCCAGACCCATACTCTGCCTTCAGAAAGGGCTGCCCTTCTTCGTCTGGCAAGGAGTCTTGGCTTCACAGGGGAAGAAGCCCTGAAAGAATTCGAAGAGACCCTCAGAGAAATACGCCGGCAAGTAAATTCCATCTTTGAAAGCCTTTTCCGCCCCACCCGTCCCCCGAAAGGGGCTTCTTTAAAGCAAGATATCCTCTCTTTCCTTGAGGGCCAAAAAGAGGCCCGGGAAGTAGCGGATAAACTCTCCCTTCCCCCAAGGCTCCTTGAGGATTCCCAAAAACTTCTCAAAACCTCTGGCCCCCTTGCCCGAAAAAGGGCCCCTCTCCTCAGAACCATTCTGCTGGAGGCCCTGGCCTGTCTTTCCGAAGTGCCCAAACCGGAGCTGGCTCTGGCCCGTTTTCTCTCTTTTCTGGAAAGGCTTGGGGGACGGCTCTCCTTCTTTTACGCCTTGAAACACCAGCCCGCAAAAATCCTTGACCTCTT